>JASHTH010000803.1 GCA_030040655.1 Acidobacteriaceae bacterium
TCCGATTTACCGACGTTATGAATTTGTGCACCGGCGTGAGCGGTTGTGAGCAGACAGACAACCGCGCAGGCCGCGATGGACAATCCTGCGATTTGCTTCGTCATTGGCTTGGCTCCCTTCGTTGGTTCCGATGTCGAGGACTCGGGCCGCAAGTGAGGGAAGCAGAAGGGCGATTTCGCTTGCGGCTCATGGACTTAGCGTGACTCGAATCCCTGGCCGGAGTCGGGGAACCTCGAGGCGCACAAAACACCCGTGGGCCGCAGCAAGACATCTTGGCGGTCCAGGATGCTCTGGAGTACACTCTCGGAATTCCCCGCCCAGCAGGGTCCGCCGGACTGGGAGCCCACGCCTGGCGAAACGACTGAGTCACATGAGGAAGCATCCAAGCGTGAGTTCCAATGCCCCGCGATGACGAGATTCTGCGTCAATCCCCGCGCAGGCGTCCTGAAATAGCCCTGAAGTCTTTCGGAAGAAGTTGTGAAGGCAGACATGATCGCCAGTAAGTCGTTCGTTTTCAGATTCGCGGATGTGACTGTGCGCGAGCGGGAGTTCGTAGTTATCAAGACGGGTCATGTGCAGCAAGTTGAGCCGAAGGCGTTCCGGGTGCTGCTGATCCTGATCCAGAACCCGAACAAGCTGGTCACAAAAGAAGAGCTGCTGAATTCGGTGTGGGCCGACGCGGCTGTTACCGAAAACTCGCTGACCCGGAACATTGCCCTGCTGCGGCGGATGCTTGGCGACGATCCGCGCGAGCCGCGATTCATCGAGACAGTGACAGGCGTCGGCTACCGCTGGCTTTGCCCGGTCGAGCTGGTAGAGGACTCCATGGCAGTTTCCCTGCTTCAGGAGCCGGCCGAGGCCCTGATTGCTGTCGCCGTTCCAGCACCCAGTGCGGTAGTCGTGCCGCAAGCACCCAGCAAGCGCAGGCAGATTTGGACGGCAGCGGCCCTGGGCGCCGCACTGATCCTGCCGGCAGGAGGGTATTGGTATTTGACCCGTCCCCTGCCTCCGCCGACCGTTTCCGCTTACCGGCAGATCACCTCCGACGGAGGAGAAAAAGAACTGTGGGCAACCGACGGGCCGAGAATCTATTTCAGCCGGAACCATTCCGTGCGCGATGTGATTTTTGAAGTGTCTGCTTCCGGTGGCGACGGCACGAAAATCCCCATTCGGGCGCCGGGTCCGGTTGATCTGTTTGACCTCTCCCCTGATGGCTCTAAGTTTGTGGCTTCCATCCTTGGCGACTCGCTATGGACCTTGAGGGCTTCCGACGGCGTCGCCGTCCTTCCCTTGCCACGCGGAAATTGGCCGTCTATCTCACCGGATGGAAGAACTGTGGCATACACCACACATGAGGGCGGCATCTGGCTGGTGGGCAGCGATGGCGCCGGAGCTCACAGGATTGTTTCCCTGCAAGGGAACCCGGCAAGTCTCGCGTGGTCTCCCGACGGTCGCCGTATCCGCTTTACCTTGGGAGATCACATCTGGGAACTCCGGTCCGACGGTTCGAATCTTCACCAACTCCTGACCGGCTGGCAGGATTCCAAGTCGCAATGTTGCGGCCGCTGGACCGCTGACGGCAGTTTCTTTCTATTCCTCACCCAGATCAAAGGCGCTATCTCGCAAGAGATATGGGCTCTCGACGAACGGCACAGCCTCTTGCGCCGTCCATCCGCCGTCCCCATCCGGCTGACCAGCGGGCCCACCAACTGGACCACCCTGGTCCCGGCAAAAGATCCAAATACCATTTATGCCACCGGCGAAACCCAGCGCGGCGAGCTCGCCCGGCTCGACATGAGCACTCAGCAGTTTCGGCCTTTCTTTGGCGGAATCTCCGTCGAGGGCACGAAGTTCTCACCCGATGGCCGTTCCGTAATCTATGTCTCCTGGCCGGAGCAATTCCTCTTCCGCGCCAATGCCGACGGCAGCGATCCCGTCCAGTTGACCGATTCCAGATTCTCGGTTTCAATCCCCGTCTGGTCGCCCGATGGCAAGCAGATTGTGTTTACCGATACCCGGTCGGACCCTTTCGCGATCTACGTCGTTTCTTCCTTCGGCGGTGTGCCAAAAAGGGTGATTCCCGAAGATCGCGAGACGGAGGGCGACCCAACATGGTCACCTGACGGCAAGAAGATTGTCTTCGGTGGTCCGACTTACGGCGCGCCCGGGTTTGGCGACACCGGCGTTCGGGTCGTCGATCCTGCCACCAACACCGTGAGCGAACTTCCCGGCTCGAAGGGCATGTGGTCGCCCCGCTGGTCGCCCGACGGGAGATATATCGTCGCGCTCAATCACGACAACCACTTGCAGCTCTTCGATACTCGCACCCAGACCTGGTTGCCCCCGTTGCAGGATGTATTTTCGGGCTATCCCACCTGGTCAGCCGATGGTCAGTGGCTTTATTACCTGATCGTGAAAACCTCCGACGATTGGTCGATTTGCCGCCTGCGCGTGCCGGATGGAAAACCAGAGGAGGTGATCCATCTGACCGAGCAGTACACGGCCGGCTGGTGGGGTTGGTTCGGACTCGACTCTGCAAACGCCCCCATCGTCATGCGCGACATGGGACGGCACGAAATCTACGCGCTGACCCTCTCTCAGAAATAGCCCAGCCAACTCCGTGGACTGCTGCAGATTTCTCTCCACAGCGCGTTAACCGCGCCTGTCCATATTAGGTACTCCGATACGCGGTCGAACGTCCCGCCAATGAGATGGCGGAAGGAATGGCAACCGAACACGTAGCCGCCCAGCAGAATGACATTTACGGTGAGGACGAGGGTTCCAATACCGACGCCGAATCCGTTGGGAAAGAAGAACGTCCGAACTGCATCGTAGACGAGAAAGCCCCAGACGATGTACGAGAGTCGCAGAAGAGGCGATGAAAGTTCTGCAGGATGAGGGGGAAGCTGCGCTCGCCCCAGTAGCTCTTACGCGGCTCGCCAACTGCGCACGCCAGAGGATCGGCCCAGAATAATTTGTAGTACGCGCCTCAATAGTAGTAATAAGTGAGGCGGGAAAGGCCGGGTATCCAGAGGATGAGGATGGCGGGAGAAAAGGGAAGGTAGCGTGGATACCAGCCCGATTTGGTGCCGAATAGCGCGTGAGGCGAACTTCAAAAAGCTCGGGCGAGTAGAAAGGCGAGATGTAGGGTTCGTAGGTGTAGTGTGCGTTCTGCCACGCCGCCCCATTGGCATATATCAGGAACACGGAAGGGCCGATGAGGATGGCGGTCGGAGAAAGCCACCAGGAGTCGCGCCGCGAGGTTCAGCCAAATTTGCCATCTTTCCAGACGATGTCAGGAGCTGACATCGAGCCTCCAGCGAAGAGGAGATGCGA
>JASHTH010000804.1 GCA_030040655.1 Acidobacteriaceae bacterium
GGCTGGGCTGGTACTGGAAGGCAAAGGTAAAGTTCAGGCCCTTGCGCGCGTCCCACTGCTGCTTATCCATGCGGAAGGCTGAAACAAACGTCCCCTCCAGCGTCTTGCCGGGGTTGATCGTCGCTTCCGACGGCAGGCCGGGGCCATGAAGCGAAGCCAGCTGAGGATAGGCGAGGAAGACGCGGTCATAATCGGCGGGGATGGCGGCATAGCTGGTGTGGATGCCGTCATCCAGCGTGGCATTGGTCATGATCTGGTGCAGGAAGAGCGGCTTATCGCTCTGGTTATGGAGCGTGACCTTGGCGAAGACCAGCACCTGGTCGAAACTCTGCTTGGGCATGGCAGCGCCGGCGGCGTCGAAGCCCGAAGTTTCGGTATGCAGGGGACGCGCCCACACCTGCTCAATGTTCCCTGTCGCCGCGGGCGGCTTTTGGCCCATCCACACGTAGAGGCCAATGGCAATGGTGACCAGGACGGTCGCGATCGCGCCGGCCCAGATCAAGTGACTGGAGCCTTTGGTGAACTCTTCGCCCGGGGCGGTACTGTCAGCCGAAGAGGAATCCTGCTGCAGCAGACTCATGGCGCCTTTATCTTACGACGAATCGCGCATTGTCGGCCATCTTTGCGTCAGAGCCTCTGGAAAACGGCGCGCAAATCTACCGGCAGCATGAACTATGGCCGTGGCCGGAGCGCGGCCAGGAATTCATCCGCCGGGAGCGTATTCAAAACGTCCCCGGGCCCCAGCCAGGCCCTGCGCAACTGGCGGACGCCATAGGTCATTTTGCCGATGTTGCGGGCGTCGTGGGAGTCGGTGTTGATGGCGATGCGGCAACCGAGCTCCTTGGCCAGCCTGAGGTCGCGGTCGCACAGGTCCAGCCGTTCCGGCGCGGCGTTGTGCTCCACGGCGACCCCCAGTTCTGCGGCGCGGCGCAGAACCGCACCTAAATCCAGCGCAAAGGGCTCGCGGCGCAGCAGCAGCCGGCCGGTGGGATGGCCCAGAATCCTTACATAGGGATTCTCGATCGCCCGCAGCACACGGTCCGTCATCTCTTCGCGGCTCTGCTCAAAGCGGGTGTGGATGCTGGCGATCACCACATCCATGTGGGCTAGCACCTCGTCGTCCAGGTCCAACTGGCCGTCGGCGAGAATGTCGACTTCGATGCCGGTGAAGACGCGTATCCGGCCCTCCATCTCCCGGTCGACTTCGCGGATGCGTTGTATGTGCTCGAGAGCGCGCTTTTCATCCAGGCCGTTGGTCATGGCCAGGTTTTTGGAGTGGTCCGTGATCGCGACGTATGCCAGACCACGAGCCAGTCCGGCTTCAGCCATCTCGCGGATGGAGTTGCGTCCATCCGTGGCCGTGGTGTGCATGTGCACGTCGCCGCGCAGGTCCGATTCCTCAATCAGTCGCGGAAGGGAATGATTCGCCGCCGCCTCAATCTCGCCCAGGTTCTCGCGCAACTCGGGTGGCATCCAGTCCATTTGCAGGGCCGCATAGATATCCTCCTCGGTTGCCGCGGCCACCACAGCACCGCCTTCAAGGCGAGCCAACGACCACTCGCTGAGGGTGTAGCCCATTTTGAGGGCCCGCTGGCGCAGCGCCACGTTATGCGCCTTGGAGCCGGTAAAATACTGCAGCGCGGCGCCGTAGGACTCGGAAGGAAGCAGGCGGACATCGACCTGCATGCCGCTCGCCAGGTGAAAGCTCACCTTGTTTTCGCCTTTGGCGATCATGTCGTGTATGCCGGGATAGGCGGCAACATGATCGACCGCCGGACCTGTCTTCTCCGGCGAGCAAGCGGCGCCGGTCACCAGCAAATCGAGATCGCCGGCGGTTTCGCGACCGCGGCGCAGCGAGCCGGCCGGCGTGACCTGCTCGATGCCCGGAAAACTCGTCAACCAGGCCAAAATGCGCTCCGCCGCTTCTTCGGCCTCGTCGATCCGGTAACGGCCCGCGCTGCGGCGATAGTCTTCGATGCCTTTGCGAATCTTCTCGATCTGTTTGGCGCCCATACGCGGCAACCCGGCCAGGCGTCCGGCGCCGATGGCCTCGGAGAGCTGGTCGATGCTGGAGATCTTGGCTGCCGCCCAAAGTAAGGCGATCGTCTTCGGTCCCATGCCGGGTAATTTGAGCAACTCGAGAATGCTCGATCCGTAGCGGGTAAGCAGTTCTTCGCGCAGGGGGAGCGTGCCGGTTTCGGCGATGGCTCTTAAATTGGCGGCCATGCTCTTGCCAATACCGGGAATCTCCTGCAGTTTCTTCGGTTCGTTGGCGATGGCGGAAATGTCGACGGTGGTCTGCTCGGCGGCTTCGGCCGCGCGCCGGTAACTCAACACGCGAAAGCTGTCGCCGCCGTCGATCTCCAGCAGATCGGCAGTCTCAGCCAACAGATGGGCCATAGCTCGGTTGTCCATTCGGGTCTCCGCGAAATCAGCGTCTCAGGGAACGGCCTTAAAGCAATTCTCGAAATCCCAAGACGCAAATGCCTGTTTCTAAAAGAATTCGAAAACTGCAACCGCCGACACCGTAGTCCAGCTGCCTCCTCTCGCCGCGGCAAGAAGCACGAACTGAATCGACAATGAGGCTTATACAGGATTTTCCTGAAACGCTCCAGTATCTCGCGTGGACACAGGCCAAGGCGGCCATCGCCTCTTTGGCGAAGCAAACGCATAGTGCGTGAAAGACTTGTTTATGAGTGATAAGAAAGGGGATTCAGAGCACAGACCTGGCTCGCCACCGGCAGGTGGTCTTGCGACTACCGGGTCGAACGCGCCCTAGGCCGCGTTGTGGACCGCCGTCTTATTGCGCACGACGGCGTCTGCTTGCGGGCCTTTCTGTCCTTCGACGATGTCGAACTCCACCTCGTCGCCTTCCTTGAGTGTCTTGTACCCGTCCACCTGGATTGCCGAGTAGTGGACAAACACGTCAGGCCCGTCATCGCGTCCAATGAATCCGTAGCCCTTGGCGTTGTTGAACCACTTGACCTTTCCTCTGTACTGAGCCACAGGCTCCTGCCTTCCTGATCATTCGGGATCCGGCCCGCGAGGGGATCGCACGCCGATATTTTTTAAGACGACCAAAGCGCGCGAAAGGTTGATTCATCGGAAATGGAAAATGCGCAATATGAGACTTTCAGCGAGTTACACGCTCTGCCGATGCAGAAACCGGATCGAAGCTATTCTATTTGTATTGCTTGCGCGCAATGAGCCGGGCATATAACAGCACGCTGGTCAGCGTTTTGCCGTCGACGATCTCGCCGGCTTCGATCATTTTCAACAGCTCCGACAGCTTTACCAAGCGGAATTCGATGTGCTCGTCTTCCTCCGGATGAGCCTCTCCGGCAATCAGTCCTTCGGCGATGAAGACCTTCATCGACTCGCCCAGAAATCCCGGACTGCCGTAGTACTCAACGAGCGGTCTCCATTTTTTCGCCCGATATCCGGTCTCTTCCTCGAGCTCGCGTTTGGCCCCATCCAGCGGATCCTCGCCGGCGTTGAGCTTGCCGGCGGGAAGCTCCCAAAGGTAGCGCAGCGCCGCATGACGATATTGCCGCTCGATGACGATCCATGGATCCGTCTTGCTACCGGTCGAGTCGATCGCCAGCATCACCACGCTGCCGTGGTGCCGGATGA
>JASHTH010000805.1 GCA_030040655.1 Acidobacteriaceae bacterium
AGTCCCTTGCTCCGCGCCTATTGGTTCACGCCGCTGGCCAAAAAGCCGCCGTCGACGGCGACAATCTCGCCCGTGACGAACGAAGCCGCTTGAGAGGCGAGAAATATGGCTGCCCCGGCGATCTCATGGTGCTCGCCGAAGCGGCCCATCGGCGTGCGTAAAATCAGCTCTTCACCGCGAGGTGTGCCTTGAATCAACGAAACATTCAACGGCGTGGGAAAGACTCCCGGCGCAATGGCGTTGACGTTCACGCCGCTGTGCGCTAACTCGATGGCCAGCACCTGCGTAAGCGAGGCCACGGCCGCCTTGCTGGCGGAGTACGCAGCGACCCGATAAAAACCGCGGAACGAAGTGAGCGAGGCGATGTTTACGATGCGTCCGTAGCCCGCCTTCACCATCTCGGAGCCGAAGATCTGGCAGGCGCGCATCGTTCCCGTAAGGTTGGTTTCGATGACGCGTGACCAGTCGGCCTCGTCGACTTCGAGTGTAGGCGCCTTATGCGTGATTCCGGCGGCATTGATGAGGATATCGACCTTGCCGAAGGCCTTCAGCACCGCATCGCGCAAGGCTTCGAGCGACGCGCGGCTGGTCACGTCGCTGGTCACGCGAAGCGAGCGGCGGCCCTGCGCCTCGATTTCGGCAGCGGTTTTCTCAACTTGATCGAGGCGGCGAGAACTGGGAACGACGTCGGCGCCTGCTTCGGCCAAGCCCAGGGCAATCGCGTGGCCCAGCCCGGTGGTGCCTCCGGTTACGACGGCAACCCTGCCGCTCAAATCGAAGAGACTCCGGCCCATCGTCCCCCACCTTTCCTCTCAAATGCCAGCGGGATTCCACGCAAGAATCCCGCGGTGCACTCGCACGAAGACACATTACCATGCGCCGCAGCAGTCCCGACGCGCCGGCAGTGGGTCAGTCTTCCTCAGAGGCTAAAGCCCCGAGTCTTTTTGGAACGAGGTCGTACGGGCTGAAGCCCGTAACCTCCAAATTGGTCCATGACCGAAGCGCTGCATTCCATAGCCATGCGCTCGGCCGAGCGGCGAGCCCATGCGGTAAAGTGAGTGTGTTTGGACTTTGACGAGCAATGGATCCCATATCTGTTCCCGATTCGAACCGCCGCTGGGATTGCCTGAGCCTGGGCGAGGTGATGCTGCGCCTCGATCCCGGCGAAGGCCGCATCCACACCACGCGCAGCTTTCAGGTATGGGAGGGCGGCGGCGAGTACAACGTGGCCCGCGGGCTGCGGCGTTGTTTCGGTTTGCGAACCGCGGTCGCCACCGTGCTGGCGGACAACCCTGTGGGGAGGCTTGTCGAGGACTTCATCCTGCAGGGTGGCGTAGATACCTCGCTCATTCAATGGGCGCCGTACGACGGCGTGGGAAGGACGGTCCGCAATGGGCTGAACTTTACCGAACGCGGCTTCGGCGTGCGCGGCGCGGTGGGCTGCTCCGACCGCGGGCACACCGCGATTAGCCAGATAAAGCCGGGAGATTTCGACTGGAACGCGATCTTCGGCGCGGCGAATGGCGCGCGATGGTTTCATACCGGTGGCATCTTCGCCGCGCTGTCGGCCTCGACGACGCAGGTGGCCGCTGAGGCGATGGATGCGGCGCGGCGCTATGGCACGCCGATCTCATACGACTTGAATTATCGCGAATCGCTGTGGAAGTCGATCGGCGGCAAGGCGAAGGCCCAGGAGGTGAACCGCGAGTTGGTAGGAAAGGTGGACCTGTTGCTGGGCAACGAGGAAGACTTCACGGCGATGCTGGGCGTGGCGGTGAAGGGCGTCGGCCAGGACTTCTCCGAGCTGCCGATTGCCGGCTACGAGGAGATGCTGCGCGAAGTGGCGGCAAGCTATCCGAATCTGAAGCTCGTGGCCAGCACGCTGCGCACGGCATATTCGGCCAGCCGGAACGCATGGGGCGCGATCGCGATACATCAGGACAAGATTGTCCATGTGCCGCAGCAGGGCATCGATATTTTCGATCGTGTGGGCGGGGGCGACAGCTTTGCTTCCGGGCTGATTTACGGTTTTCTTGCCGGCAAGCCGGCGGAGTGGGCGGTGCGCTGCGGCGTGGCCCACGGGGCACTGGCCATGACCACGCCCGGCGACACCAGCATGGCGACGCTGGCCGAAGTGGAACGCGCCATGAAGGGCGGGGCGGCGCGGATCGCGCGATAGAGGCAGAGGATGGCGGAGACTATACAGCAGACAATCGAACGCGCCGGACTCATTCCCGTGCTGCGCGCCAGATCCGCCGTGCAGGCGCACGCCGTGGTCAAGGCGATGATCGCCGGCGGCGTGAACGTGGTCGAAGTCACGATGACCGTTCCGGGCGCGGTCGAATTGCTGAAGGAATTGCATCGCGAGTATGCGGGAGATCTATTGCTCGGCGCGGGCACGGTGACGCTCGCGGATGAGGCCGAAGCCACCGTCGAAGCCGGCGCGCAGTTTGTCGTCAGCCCCAGCTTTCATCCCGAGGTGGTTGCCAAGACGCGCGCGCTGGGCAAGGTTTCGATTCCCGGCGCGCTCACGCCGACCGAAGCGATCACGGCATGGCGGGGCGGAGCGGATTACGTGAAGATCTTTCCTTGCTCGGCCGTCGGCGGCGCGAGTTATCTGAAAGCGCTGCTGGCGCCGTTTCCCGAGCTCCAGCTCATTCCCACCGGCGGAGTCACGCTGCAAACGGCGGAGAGCTTTCTTCGCGCCGGGGCCAAAGCTCTGGGAGTCGGCAGCGACCTTGTGAACCTGGCGGCGATTGACGAAGGAAGGCCCGAGACGATCACCGAGATGGCGCGAGCCTATCTCGAGGTGCTGGCGCGGGTGCGGCAGCAATAGAAACTCGTGGGCAGAAGTCGCGGTTGGATTGGCCAACTCTCTGCGATAGGGGCTCCAGCATGCCAGGAAGGAAAACGAACGCGAAAGCAAAGACGGGAAGCGCCGGCGACGCTGCGGCTCATCTGAGAGCGGTTGATGCTTACCTCGCCAAAGCTCCGCTAGCGGCGCGCAAAATGCTGGAAGAGATTCGCGCCATCGTGAGCGCGAACACGCCGGAAGAGACAACCGAGGTCTTCAGCTACGGAATGCCGGGATTTCGCTACAAGGGGCCATTGCTCTGGTATGGAGCGATGAAGAATCATTGCGGTTTTTATCCGGGGAGCCCGCCGATGATCGAGGCGCTGGCCGTGGAGCTGAGTGCCTACAAAACTACGAAGGGCGCGATCCAGTTTCCCTACGGCAAGCCGGTGCCGGCGGCGCTGGTGAAGAAGATTGTGAAGTTGCGGGCGAAGGAGAATGAGGCGAGGGAAGCACGCGGCAACAAACGGAGTGCTGTCGGCTCATGAGCGAGGACGATCGTGGACGACCGGTCGGTTGGCAGATTTGCGCTACCTTTGCGGAGGAACAGCATTTTCGCCGGCCACGATACGAACCTCACCGCGAAATTCGTGGTAGTTGGCGAAGGTAGTGTCGTTTAGGTACGTTTTGGGCTTTCCGGAAAACGTAGGATGCGACAATCCGTCGCGCGGGCGCGTAATGTGCGCCTCCAAAAGAGAGATGCTTCTTTTGGGCACGATCACCGTCTTCGTGCCGATCTGCTCCGGACCGTACTCAACGACCATGCCCGCGCTGGCGACAAGCCCACCGGGCTCCGGATCGGCTACGACCGCGATTCGAAGAATCGATCCTGTGGTCGGATCGAAGTCGATTTCGCCGTGATAGCCCGAGTGCTCGCTGTAGATGTGCGTCGCGAAGGATTCGGACTCATCTTGAGTGACGCAGCAGAACTGGACGAGGTAGTGCGAGTCATTCTTCGGCACCGCGTAGTGGAAGGCGGCTTCGAGTCCTTCGCCGCCCTGCTCCCAATGACCCCATGTGATCTTGCCCTTGATGGCATCGGCAAGGACGGTCCGCGGAAATGACCCGAATTCGCCGGCGGTAAGCAGGCCGCGCACTTGCGCCTGGTGTTGAGCCGCCTTCAGCTTCGTCAGGTCGGTATCGTGTCCGTCGCGATACGCGACTTCTGCCGAAGATTGCCCGGCAAGATGCAGCGGAAGAAAGCTCAAGCTGACGACGGCATCTTCTTCCTGAACATCCTCCGCGGGCCGATCCTCGAAGGCCGAGGTTTCGCGCGTGGCGACGAGGTTCGGCAACCGATGCAATGTGGCGTTGACGTAACCCACCATCTGCACCAGCATCTGGCGAAGAGCCGATGCGTCAGGCATCGCTTTTTGCGGGATCTCTGCCGAGGGCAGGTCGAGGAAAGCGGCCGAATCGGCCAGAATGAGCAGTTGGTGCTTCGATTTCTCGCCGGGGAGTTTGGGTTCCATTGCAGTGAGTTTGTCCGTGCTCAGCCGCTCGGTGAGCTGCAACGGCTCAAGTTCCTGCGCGAGCTCGGAGTCCGTCTTGCCATTCGCCGCCGCAAGCAGAGTTGTCAGTTGTTCGACGTTTACTTTCTGGACAGTGGATCCATTGGCAGCAAACGCTAGGGGAGCAATCGCCGCAAGCAAAAGGAGCAGCGCCGGTTTTCCCATCGAAGGAACCCCCGCCTACAGCTTATATGCCTTCTTCACCAATCCATAAGTAAGTTCGTGGGCTAACTCGACGGCTTCGTCTTCTTCGAGGCGGTGCTCGGCGACTAACCGCGCGAGAA
>JASHTH010000806.1 GCA_030040655.1 Acidobacteriaceae bacterium
GAGTGCCACACGACGGGACTCGCAGAAGCTTGCCGCCCAGAGAGCAATGACATCCTGAAGAAGCTGAAGCCTGATCCAAAGCGCGACAATTTCGCTGAGCTCTTGCGCGACGCGGCAATGTGGTCTCGGAGCGCCGCGCTCAACTACCTACTTGACTTGGGCGCCGATCCAAACGACAAATCTAGCGGCGGATCGTCAGCATTGGATCAAGCGCTCCGTAACCTGAATTTCTTGCGCATCGGATCGGACGCCCTCACCAGCGTTTGGGACGTAAGGCCGGTCCTTGAATGTGTGCGGGCGTTGGTATCCCATGGAGCGGTTTGGCGCCCAGCCAGCTCCTACGATTTGATTTGGGTGCGGAGGTCACTCGAGAAATGCCAGCCGGCGGTGACGATTGAATTGCTTCGGCTGCTCCACGAATTCAATGCATGTCCCGCCGAAACTGTCCACAAACTACTTGAAACCCCACGGATGCGGGAGCATTGAGGATGTCCCGGCTGTAGTTGAAAGTTGAGCGGCGGTTCGACCCGGTTCTGCAAGAATCGGGTTGCCAAACCTTCGAAAAGGAGAACCGCCGTGAAGAAAAGCTACCACACCATCCACAAGCGAGGAAGAATCAACGAGCAGGAGCTGGCCAGGTTTCTGGTCAAGAATGGGCAAGGGCTTTTGCCCATGGTGGATCTGATCGAGCAGTGCCAGGTGGCCTGCAACGAGCTGATCGACGTCACCGGACGAGCGGCCATTCAGGCCGTGTTGCAACTGTCGGCCATGGAAGCCGCCGGAGGTCCGCCGCAGCAGGGCAAGCGGCGCACCGGCGATGTGGTTTTCTATGGTTGTCAAGCGGGCCAGGTGTTTCTGAGCGACCGCAAGCTGGAAGTGGATCGTCCGCGCTTGCGCAGCAAGGCACAGCGGAGCCAGGAAGTGGAAGTTCCGGCGTACAGGGCCATGCAGAACGGGGGACAAATGGGGGCGCGGATGCTGGATATCCTGTTGCATGGCGTTTCCACGCGCAACTACAAGGAAGTCATCCCCGCGATGGCCGAGACGGCGGGCGTGTCGCGCTCGGCAGTGAGTCGGGCGGCGATCGAGGCCTCGGAAGCGGAAGTGGAAGCACTGCTCTCGCGGCGTTTCGAGGACTTGAAGTTGCTGGTGATCTACATCGACGGGCTGGTCTTCGGCAAGTACACCATGATCGGCGCGGTGGGCGTGGACACCGAGGGCCACAAGCATGTGCTGGGCATTCGCGAGGGCGCCACGGAAAACGCGACCGTAGTTGCCGCGCTGCTGGAAGACATCGTGGCGCGAGGCGTCGATCCCAAACGCAAGATGCTGTTCGTCATCGATGGCTCGAAGGCGCTGCGGGCAGCCATCAACGCGGTCTTCGGCGCTGATCAGCCAGTGCAACGCTGTCGCGCCCACAAACTGCGTAATGTGCTCGGCCATCTGCCCAAGGACCAGCAGGCGCAGACCAAGAGTGTGCTGCGCGCCGCCTGGAAGCTCACGGCGAAGGAAGGTATGGCGCGCATCAAGAAACTGGCCGCATGGTTGGATACCAGCTATCCATCGGCCGCATCCAGTCTGCTGGAAGGACTGGAAGAGTGCTTCACCATCAACCGGCTGGACATTCCGCCGGCGCTGCACCGCTGCTTGGCCACCACCAACATCATCGAGAGCCCGCACGCCGGAGTGCGCATCCAGACCCGCCGCGTCACTCACTGGCAGAACGGCAAGATGGTGCTGCGCTGGATGGCTTCGGCGTTCATCCGAACCGAGAAACGATTCAATCGCATCATGGGCCATCGCGATCTGTGGGCCTTGGAAGCGATCCTCAACCCCGCTGCGACCGCCAGCCAAAAGGCGGCGTAGTAACATCAACCTGACCGCCGCCCGCCACTTTCAACTACGCGCGGGACATGCTCTCTCGAAATGCTACGAGGTATTTTGGATACCCTTCAAGAAGGCTTTCTTGAGGAAGGAATCCATCTCAGATAGAATCGGCAACTTACAGAAAACAGAGCCTGAAAACAGTCGATAGAATCGATAAACAACAAATGGGGAGTTGCGTCCAGCATTTTTCAGCAATTTGCCGCGCCCTCGCGATGAAACTTCCGCATAGCCGACAATTCGTTCAGAATCGCAACAATCTCAGACTAGGTTTAGCAAAACCCAGGAAATCACAATCGGATGTGAAAGGGAAGCCGTTAGTCAGGCTTGCCTGTAAGATTTCGGCGTTTGCGCGTTTCGGCGACAAGCTCGTCCACTTGGCGCAAGACGTGCTGCGCCGCCATCAAGCCAAAGTGATCCGGGCTGCCCGATACAATAATTATGTCTTCCGGAAATTCCTCTCCGAGGATGCCATTGTCGAGGTTTTGTAATTTCAAATCCGCCAACGCAGCCTGATAGCAGGAATCGTTCGAGATAACCAGTCGCAGCGTCGGCACGCGCTCGCGAGCGCCTTTGAACCATCGCGCAAACACTTCGAATCCCGGGTTTTCAATGAATGGACGGACAATATCAGTGGCAGCTCGCTGCAACACGCCAATATCGCCCTGGAACTTCCGCAGCACTTTCACCAAATAGTCTTGCATATTGAGCCAGTCTTCCAAAGAGGCGGCTGAGTCGCCCAGCCGTTTCAGATCGGCGATTGATACTTCCGGACGGTCGGGGGAAATCCCTGCCAGAACCCGCGAAGCAAAGCAGGTATCGAGGGACAAATTGCACTCCAGCGACAGGAAAGCGTCAATGCGCGGCGCCGGCTCGCCAGCTGGCCCCAAAAGCAGCTCGAAACCCATGTCCGCGCCCAACGAAAAGCCGACCATCACGATTATTGCGGGTTGGAATTGTTCAGAGATTTCCCACAACCACTCGCGCAAGATCACCACATGATCCGCAAGTGAGAGGGGGATGCGTCTGCGACGATCCGGTTCGCATCCGTAGAGCGTGGGACTTAGGCCGCGATACGCCAAACGCTTGAGGATCGGCTCAAAGTCTCCGTGATCAAGACCGAGTCCATGAAGAAAGAAGACTAGGACATCCGATTCAACTTGGTTGTCTACATAGCGCAAACGATCGCCGATAATTCGAGGATCGAGAGTGGCGCGGTCGAGCTTGCGGCAAACGCGTTCCGTAAGCGTGAACTGGTGCTCGATCAACTGGTTCGTGATCTCCGCGCCCAGGGAAGGAATGGCGAGTGCAGCTGCCTCCGCGGTAGTCGAAACCGCCGCCGGATCTTCCATCTGCTCCACTGCACAAAGCCACCTGTAGCCGACGGTGGTCACGGTTTCGATGAATTTGGGCTCGCG
>JASHTH010000109.1 GCA_030040655.1 Acidobacteriaceae bacterium
GTGCCAGCCGGGATGCGGCGGCCATCCCGCCGTCGTCCGCAATTCGATGACCTTTGCCGAATATGGCCCGCGCGCAAAGGTGAGCCAATCGCCAAAAACCGCTGCGTTGTACAGGAACCAGGCGATGGGCGCTGCAGCCAATGCTGCGCTCGCCCACCAGAAGGTGCACGAGCGCGATCCGCCCCGGCGCAGCAGCACGACGCCGATCCCCACCCAGGCCAGCAGCGCCATTACCCAGCCGTCGTAGCGCGTGAATACCGCCGCAATCAGAACCGCCGCGATCTTCCAAAGCAGTGGACTAGCTTGGGCCCGGGCGGCTTCGATCTCGCCGGGTTTGTCGTACTCGGAATCGAAGCACGCGGTCAATTCGACCAGCCACACAACTGCCCAGACCATCTCGCAGGCGAACAACGGCTCGGTCATGGCCGTGGTTTGCATATACAGCAGGTTCGGATTCAAGGCAAAGAAGGCCAGCGCCAGGGCCGATTCGGTTCGGCCTAGCCAGCGGCGCGTCAGCTGGTAGATGCCGGCGCACGAAGCTAGGTAGGCCAGCGCCGAAGGAACGACCCCCGCGAATCCGTTGGCCCACCACGCATACACCGCGACGAAGGGAACCAGCAGCAGGTGAGGCAGCGGCAGCCACACCGAACCGAGTTGTTCGAGGCCCGGTCGATGGGAGTCGAAAATGCGGCGCGCGATGTGCAGGTGGGCTACCGCATCGCCGTAGTTCAGCATCGCGCCGCTGCGCCAGCTCCACACGATGGCCGCAACCGACGCCGCCGCGCAGCCCGCCAGCACCGCTGCCCATTCCGACCGCGCAATGGGTTGGTCACTCAAGATGCGTCAACTCGCGGAAGAGAAGAAAGCGGTCGTCGATCTCTCTGCGCGAGAGTCCCTGCAGCCGCTCGGTCCCAAACCGCTCCACGGCAAACGATCCCATCACGCCACCGTAGAACATGGCGTGGCGGAATGCAGCCGGCGTGATCTCGCGCTGCGATGCCAGGTATCCGAAGAAGCCTCCAGCAAAGCTGTCGCCCGCGCCGGTCGGGTCCACAACCTCGTCGAGGGGCAACGCCGGCGCGCGGAAAGCGCGAATCGGTCCACGCTGACTGGCGTTCGCCGCATCCTGGGCGAAAAATGCGGTCGCGCCGTACTCGCCGTGCTTGACCACCAGCGTCTTCGGCCCCATGGTGAGCACCGCGCGCGCGGCTTTTACCGGGTTGTTGGTTCCGGCCAGCATGCGCGTCTCGGTATCGTTGATCAGGAGGATATCGAGGCCCTTCAGCATCTCAAGCAGGGCCGCGCGATGGTCCTTGATCCAGTAATTCATCGTGTCCCCGGCTACCAGGCGTACGCCCGGCATGGCCTCGCGCACGCGGCGCTGCAACACCGGATCGATGTTGGCCAGAAATAGGAACTCCGAGTCGCGATAGGCCTCGGGAATCTTCGGCTGGAATCCGGCAAAGACGTTCAGATCGGTCCGGTGAGTTTTGGCTTCGTTCAGGCTCTCGAGATAGGAACCCTGCCAGAAAAATGTCTTGCCTGGGGCGCGCTCAATTCCCCTCGTGTCGATGCCGTGCGCCTCGAAGACCGCCTCCTGGTCGGGGCCAAAGTCGTCTCCCACCACGGCGATCACGCGCACGTCGGTAAAGTAACTCGCCGCCAGCGAGAAATAAGTCGCCGCGCCGGCCAGCCGGCGGTCGTACTTCCCCGCCGGGGTTTCCACGGAATCGTAGGCAACGCTGCCAACTACGGTAATGGCCATCTTTCTCCTAACGTGCTGAAGTTAACTCCGCGCGCCTTATGGCGTATAGATCTGTCCGTCGATCTTTATCACCGGGCACCAGAAACAGAAGCGCACATGCTTCTGGGGAGCACACTCGGCGATACTCAACTTGCGCCATCGATGCAGACCCAGCCTGCAAAAAACGCCGGCGAAGGAGGGCGCCTCGTGCTCGCGATGCGGCCACAGCTTCGCCAGGTTAGTGGCAAGCTGTTGATCGGCGAAGGATGGGAAATGCGATTTCGCAGTCATGGCTTTGGCCTGCCCGGCATTGGATTCTAGCCCAGGTATTTGCCGAAGAGCAGGTCGATCTTCTCCCGGGTGGCGGCGGGAATCTTATCCGGCTGCGTCAGCACCGCAGACTTCGCGGCGGTGGCGCAGGCGCAGTTGCGCTCTTTGGGCATCGCCGCAACAGCGGCCTTTACTACCCGGCAGGCATTTTCGGCGTTCTGGTGCAGCACGGCCACGATCTGTTCCACGCTCACCGCGTCGTGGTCCTCGTGCCAGCAGTCATAGTCGGTCACCATGGCGATGGTGGCGTAGCAGATCTCGGCTTCGCGGGCGAGCTTGGCTTCCTGCAGGTTGGTCATGCCGATCACGTCGGCGCCCCAACTGCGATAGAGGCGCGATTCGGCCTTGGTGGAAAACTGCGGCCCCTCCATGCAGATGTAGGTCCCGCCCAGCTTGCCCACGACGCCGGCCGACGCGCATGCCTCAAAGGCGGCCTTCGACACGGTTGCGCAGACGGGATCGCCGAACGCCACGTGGCCCACGATGCCGTCGCCGAAAAACGTCGAGATGCGGCGCGAGGTCCGGTCGATGAACTGGTCGGGCACCACGAAATCGGTGGGCTTGTGCTCTTCCTTCAGCGAGCCGACGGCCGAAACCGAGAGAATCCGCTCCACTCCCAGCTTTTTCATGGCGTAGATATTGGCGCGAAAGTTCAGCTCCGAAGGCATGAGGCGATGCCCGCGCGCGTGCCGCGCCAGAAAAACGACCGCGCGCCCCTCCAGTTCGCCGAGCACGAACGAGTCCGAGGGGTTGCCGAAGGGCGTCTCCAACCGCTCCTCATGCACGTTGGTGAATCCAGGCATCGAGTAGAGCCCGCTGCCGCCGATGATGCCGATCTCTGCCTGAGCCAATCGCCGCTCCCGTTCTGGCGGGCTCGCCCGAGCTCGCGCGATGTGTTTGCCAAACACTTCAGTATAAAAGGCCAACCGCCAACTGACCGGCCGGCGGCGGCGACCCGCGGAGCCATGCGCTCCTCTGCCCCGAATGTGTCATTGACCCGGCCACGAAGCTACCGTAGGTTACTTATGTGCGAGAAGTCTATTCAGCGCACACCGTTATATCGAGTAGCGAGAACATACAGGAGCCGGCGCAAATAACTAAGAACAGGCCGGCTTTGGCAAGATAAAGGAAGACCTATGATTCTCACTCTACTTCAGGCCGCCGTCGTCACGGCTTTGATTGCCTATCTCCATCACTGGGTGGTACGCGCGCGGCGCCGCAATCGGCAGACCTGGGGCTCGTTGATGGCCCGGTTGCGGCCGGATTGGAATTCCCGCGAGCTGACCGACCCCACACTCTGGGCCGATGCCCTCACCGCGACCCCGGAACAAAAGTGGCAGCGGATTGAAGGTGCGCGCGGCTTGTGCGCCATGTTCCAGAACGCCGGCGTCATGCTGGAGATGGCCGACTACGCAGCCCGCAATAGCGACACGATCGACCCCGCGCTGCTTGCCAGCCTGCGCAGCGATGCCATGCAGATTCGCGTGAGCGTGCTGGAGGCGCTCGCCAGGTATGCCTTTTGCCAGGTCAACGAAGGCATCTGCGGGAACGCACTGAGGGCCGCGTCGATGTACACGGAGATGACCCTGCACATGACACGGCTGTTGCAGGCAAACGCCGCCGGCATGGTTCCGCAGTTCGTCGCGGCGATGTAAAACGGGCCCTCCCCCAATCTCGATTCCTCAACAAACCCCGGCTCCGGCCGGGGTTTTTTGCTGCTGAGTCCAATAGGGACTCGCCGAGCGTCCGGTTTCGGCTAAATGTAATCGCGGAAGAGTTCTTCCGACGGCGCGGGAATCACGGCTTTGCCGACCAGCATTCCGTCCTCGCCGGCGACTTTGGCTCCCGCGGCGACCGCTGCCTGTACGCTCGAAACGTCGCCGGCCATCAGGACGAATCCCTTGCCGCCCAGCGCCATGGCAAGGTGAATGCGCAGCAGCGTCACGTTCGCCGATTTGATCGCGGCGTCGGCAACCTCGATGATGCTGGCGGCGGAAAACGTCTCGACGACGCCGATTGACCGCAACTGCCGGGGATCGACGTCGACGGCATTCGAGATTGCCGCCAGTACGGAAGGATGCACGCGCGCGATCTGCCGCCGCTCGATCAGCGATGCGCCGGCGGCCGTTCCGCCGGCGAGCACTGCGGCCTGCACCGAGGTCACATCGCCGGCCACGACAATCAGGTACTTGCCCGAGCAGATGCTGCGCGCCAGCAGCAGCCGGATGTCGCCGGCCTTCAGCATGGTGTCCTGCACCAGCAGGCCGGTGGCTACGCTGGAAAGCTC
>JASHTH010000807.1 GCA_030040655.1 Acidobacteriaceae bacterium
ACTTCCCTGAGAGCTTCCTGCGCCGGCATTTATATCTGGATCTCACCGATCACCGGCAGCCGCGTCTGCAAACGCCAACCATCGTCCCCATTCCGGACCACACATTGCCGTCGCATCTGCCCATCCTTGAGGATTGAGCCCCCGCTACGGCAGAACGCGCATTCCGGCACGCTGCGGTAAGGAAGTCATCTTGCCTGCGGCGATTTCTTGCCGGCCTGCCAGATGGCTTCCATCTGCTCCAGCGAGCGACCCTTGGTCTCGGGCACAACTCTACCCATGAACCAGGCGGCCAGAACGCCCATCACGCCATAAATCCAATAGGCGAACCCATGTTTGAAGTGATTCAGAAGGTATGGATTGTTATCGAGAATGGGGAAGGTCCAACTGACGAGATAATTGGCAATCCACTGCGCTGCGACGGCCACGGCCATGGCCTTGCCGCGAATCTGGTTGGGAAAGATCTCGCTCAGCAGCACCCAGGTCACCGGCCCCCAGGAAACGGCGAATCCGGCGGTGTAGACCAGCATGCAGACCAGCGCTATCAAACCCTTGCCGCCCAGCCAGAAGTCGGTGCCCAGCGAGATCATGCTCGCCGCCATCACCAGCGCTCCGATGATCTGCAGCGGCCGGCGGCCGAACCGATCCACGGTGAGAATTGCCACAACCGTGAAAGCTAAGTTCACTGCGCCGACAATGATGGTCTGGAAGAGCGAGGCATTGGTCGTCAGCCCCATGCCTTGAAAGATATCCGTCGCGTAATAGAGCACCACGTTGATGCCGACGAACTGCTGGAAGACCGACAGCATGACGCCGATGAAGATGAGCAACGCGCCGAAGGAAAACAATTTTCCCGAATGATGCTCGCTGAGCGAGGCGCGGATTTCGGAGAGTTCCTTCTCGCCTTCCTCTTGCGTCACCAGTTTGGCCAGCACCGCGCGCGCGCCGTTCTCATCTCCCCTCAGCATCAGATACCGCGGCGTCTCGGGCACAAAAAACAGCAAGATCAGGAAGAGCCCCGCGGGAATCGAGCCGGAAAGGAACATGTAGCGCCAGCCGATGGAATTGAGCCAGGCGTCGCCGCTTCCGGACTTGGAGATGCCGAAGTTGACGAAGTAGATCACCAGCATGCCGAAGATGATGGCGAACTGGTTCCACGCGACCAGGTTGCCCCTCACCTTGGGCGGCGCAATCTCCGCGATATACATCGGCGACAACATCGAAGCCAGTCCCACGCCGATGCCGCCGAGGATGCGATAGACCACGAAATTCGCCATATATCCCGGCCCGCCGTGGCCGATAGGAGCAAACGGGAACTCCGGCGCGGAGGCGCCCAGCGCCGAAATCAGAAAAAGCACCGCGGCGACGATCAATCCGCGCTTGCGGCCCACGTGAGTGCTCACCCAGCCGCCGAGCAGCCCGCCGAGGATGCAGCCGATCAGCGCGCTCGACACCACAAAGCCGAGCAGCGAACTGGCGGCATTGGCCTGCGCAGGGTTGGCCAAGTCGGTAAACCGCGGATCGATGAAAAACGCCTTCAGGCTGTTGACCGCGCCATTGATGACGGCCGTGTCGTATCCGAAGAGCAAGCCGCCCAGCGTGGCGATGAGGGTGAGCAAAACGACGTAGGGGTTTAAACGCGACATACGGTCCTTACAGGTAAATCGATTTCCGCCAGTGTACTACGGTGCGGTTCGCCTTGGGCTGATAAGGGGTTTTCGAGAGTTCAAGGGCTTCTTGGCGCGCAGATCGGTCACAAGAATATCGCCGGCCCCAGGCCGGATCCGTTGTCGACAATTCCGGGCTTGACAATCCACAACGCGGGTCAATACTTTTACGGAACTGATCCCCCTGAACGAAAACGAACCAGTCCGAAGGGTGCGGCGCACTCTGTTAGAACCCCTCGCCTGATTCTTCCCGGGCCCTCTTGGTTTTTGTTCTTCCGGCGCGCGCGTTGCTTTTTTTTGAAGTTCTCATCGAGCGCCGCTGGCTCTGCGGATTCCTTTTTTTCTGGAGCGACATCTTTCGGTTTCATCGATTGAATTTTGGAAGGAGAAAATGCCATGGGTTTCGGTCCCATTCCGGCAAGCGACAAACAATTCTCTTCAATGTTGCCGTACAGGCAGGCTGCGCTGCTTGTCCCAGCCTTTCTTCTCGCCATGTTCGGCGCGCCGCGCGCATCGGGACAGGGGTTCCAGATGACGGCACTGAGCGTTCCCGGCAGCACCGGGGAATCGACTCCAATGGCCATCAACACCAGCGGAGAAGTCGCGGGTACGTTCACGCCCAAAGGCGACGTCAACCTCAAGGGCTTCGTCTATTCGGGCGGGCATTACACGGTTTTGAGCGGACCGGCAGGGACGGACGGCCGGGTGCGGGCGCTCGGCATCAACAGCGCGGCAAAAACCGTAGTGGTTGGCGATTACCTGGCTGGCGACAGATATCACGGGTACATGTATGAGTCGGGGAAATACACCACTTTCAATTACAACGACACCGATTCCAGCGCCATCTTCGGCATCAACGACAACGGCGATTTTGCGGGAACCTTCGGGCATGTTGGCGCGGCGCAGGAGGGTTTCCTGGTCACCAAGAACGGCACCTACGAGTTTTACGGCAACGGCACCGCGAACACCTACGTCTACGGCATCAACAACTCCGACGATGTGGTGGGCGACTACTACGATTCCAACAATGCGAGCCACGGATTTCTCCGCGCCGCAAGCGGAAAAATCACGACCATCGACTATCCCGGCGCGGCACAGACCTATTTATACGGAATCAACGCGTCCGGAGAGATTGCCGGCACTTACATCACCTCCAAGGGGGCAGATTACGGATTTACCTATGCCAAAGGCAAGTTCACGGTCAGGGATTTTGCCACAGTCAGTGGTTTGAATGCCGCCGGAGCGTATGTCGGAACCTATTTTGGCGTCGACGGAGCGGCGACGGGATACGTGGCTCTGCCCCAGGCCTTCGCCTTGTCCAAGGTCGCGATTCCCGCCTCATATACCAAGTACTGGTCTGTCATCTACGCGGTCAATAATGCAGGCGTGATGGTCGGGGGATGGAACGATGCCTCGGGGAACACTCACGGAATGATGATCTCCGGCGGCCAAGTAACTACGATCGATGACCCTGACGGCGTTCAGACGGTCCTGCTTGGCATCAACTCGAAGAATCAGATCGTCGG
>JASHTH010000808.1 GCA_030040655.1 Acidobacteriaceae bacterium
ATGCCGAAAATCGTGTCGATCAGGCCGCGCTGCAAGCTGGAGATGCCGGATTGCATCGATCCCAGATAAAAGCCCGCCCATCCGGTGATGACCACCATGCCGGTTACGCGAACCTTGAAGAGCTCGCGAAGGTCCTGGATGAGCGTAGCGGTCACGCCGGGGCGCGGCACGTGCAGCGGCGCGGCAACGTGCGCGCCGATTTCAACCGGAGACGCGGCAAGCGGAGCTGATGCGACGGCCTGTGAGACGGGATTCATTCGTGAGATCGAGAGGGCGAAAGGGTACGCCGGCAATTTGCATCGATGCCGGGTGCCCTCTTCGATGATACCAAGCGCGACCGGTTTCTCTTTCCCTTCAGAATCTGAGATGGGTACCCCGTCCTTTCGCCTTCTTTTGTCCACAGGGTGGGATCGCAAGCGCCGCGAAACCAAAGATCTCGGTGGAACAGCCTTACGCGCTCAAGACGGCCGCGGCGCGAACCGCACCGGCAACCGGGTGGGTCCCAGCACATGGAGCGCCGAACGCGGTTCCCAGCTTTCTTCGGCAACCTCGAATCGTCTCAGGCGCGCGAGCAGATCGGGCAGGGCGATCGAAGCTTCCAGCCGAGCCAGCGGCGCGCCCAGGCAGAAATGAATGCCATGGCCGAAGGCGATATGCGGATTGGGCTCGCGCCCGATGTCGAAGCGGTTCGGCTCGGTGAAAATCAGCGGGTCTCGATTCGCCGACCCAATGATGGGCAGCACCAGCTTGCCGGCCGGGATCGTCTGGCCATGCATCTCCACGTCGCATTTCGTCGCGCGAAAGACCCATTGCACCGGCGAGCGAAAGCGCAGCACTTCTTCGATTGCCTTGGGCATCAGTTCCGGTGACGCCGTGAGCCTTTCTAGTTGATCGGGGTTCGCCGCAAAGCAGAGAATGGCATTGGCGATCAGGTTGGACGTGGTCTCCTGCCCGGCGACGATGAGCAGCTCGACAAAGCCGAGAATCTCCTGCCCGGTGAGCCGCTCGCCGTCCACTTCGGCCTGAACCAGCCGCGTGAGCAGGTCGTCTTTCGGCTGCGCGCGCCGTTCTTCGACCAGCGCCGTCACGTAGGCGCTCATCTCGGTGTGGACGGAGAAGTAGTCGGCCGAGGCTGCCGCCGCCGCTGAGCCCGCCGAGATGGTATGACTGAGCTTGAGAATCACGTCGCTCCAGTGACGGAAGCGCGGCCACTCCTCCGACGGCACGCCGATCATCTCCGAGATCACGATCATAGGCAGCGGGGTGGCGAATTCGCCGGCTACGTCCATCTCGCCACGATCCGAAACTTTGTCGAGCAACTCGCGCGAGAGCTCGCGAATGCGCGGCGCCAGCTCTGCGATGGCCTTCGGAGTAAAGGCGCGGCTGATCAGGCCGCGCAGCTTGGACTGGCGCGGAGGGTCGAGGAAGATCATCCAGTCGGGGTTTCTGCGGCCGGCCGCGAACATGCTGGAGCTGAAGCGATCGTGATCGGTGAGTGCCTGTTTGGCGCCGGCGTAGTCGAAGATCATCCAGGCGTCGAAGTTCGGCTCATGCAGCAGGGGCGCAGCGGCGCGCAGCCGGTCGTAAAGCGGGAACGGATTGCGGCGGATTTCCGGGGAAAAGAAGTCCATGGTGCGAACGATCATACGGCGCTTTGCTTCAGCCGGCGAAGGGATTCTCGATGAGGATCCCCGCGATGCGCTGGCCGGGACTCAAATCTTCGGAGAGAATGCGTGTGGCGCCGGCGCGCAGCGCGGCCGCGACGATGAGCGCGTCCCAAAAGCCGATGCGCGCTTCGTCCTCAATGCGAAATGCGGTACGAACCTCTTGGGGAGTTGTCTCCACGCACCACAGCGAATAGTCCTCAGCGGCTTTGCGGGCGTCGGACCTGGAGAGCGGCTTTGCGATCTTCCGCGTCGCATTGATATAGAACTCCTGCAGCACCTGCATGCTGAGCACGCCGCTATGGCTGTTCCACAGCTCTCTGAGCCGAAGGTTCGCGCGATTGTGCTTCGAGGGGTCTTCGATATCGTAGGCGTAGAGCAGAACATTGGTGTCCACGAAGACCTTAGCGCTCATGCAACGCGTCCCGATTGAGGTGGTGCGAACCGCCGAGAGGAAATCCTTTCTCCATCATCGCGAATGCGCGCGATTTGGCACGCTCGTATGCATCCTCTTCGGCAACCAGCCGCTCCAGTTCGCTGGTCATCAGTCCGCTGATCGAGGTCGAGCGTTTTGCGGCGAGGATGCGAGCCCTTCGAATCGTGTCCTGGCTGACCCTGAGGGTGATGTTTTGCTTGTCGTTCTTGGAGGCCGTAGTTCTCATCCACACTCCCTCACGTGCTTTACGTGTAGCACGTATTGCACGTGAAATCAAGCGCACCCTGTTATTTGTTAAACCGCTGCAGCCAGTCCGTCACTTCCTGCATTACGTTCAAGCGCTGTTCCCAGAGGGTAGGGAAGTGCGGCGAGCCCGGATAGGTCACCATGCGCACCGTCTTTCCCCTTGCCGCCAGTATCTGGAAGAACTCTGTCCCCTGGAATGTAGGCACGCGCCGATCGGCCTCGC
>JASHTH010000809.1 GCA_030040655.1 Acidobacteriaceae bacterium
GCATCGCGATCCGCTCGCTGCTGGTCACCAGCGGCAAGGGACACATCCAGGCCGGCGGAGGGATCGTTGCCGACTCCGTTCCGGAGCTCGAATACCGCGAGTCGATGAACAAGGCGCAGGCGGTGATTCGGGCCATCGAACGCGCGCGCGGCGCATGATGGACGAGAGACCAAGGGACTGAGGCACTCGGGACTGAGGAATTCATTGTGACGACGAACGACGGACCGAAGAACGAGTCGTGGGAGGCCGATGCGTTTCTTGGCCGCTCGTCCCCAGCTCCCTGCTCCTGAGCTTTCCCCTTAGTCCCTCAGTCCCTTAGTCCTTCAGTTCCCTGTTTCACGATGCCGCAGCCAGCTCTTCCTCGACCATCGGTGCAAGGCGCTGCGAGCCTTTGCGCGGGCCGCGCTTGCGCGTGCACATCGTCTTGATGCGCTCGAGCAGCTCCTGCGATGTGCACTGTTTCTTGGCCAGCAGCGCGTCGGCCGCGTGCAACTCGCCACCCATCCTCTGCGGATCTCCCAACAGGATCATAGGTATGTGAGGAGCCATCCTCTTGAGCTTGTCGACGAGCTGACCGCCGGTCATTTGCGGCAAGGTGTGGTCGGCGAGCACGAGGTCGACCTGGTTCTCTCCGAAAAGGCCGATGGCCTCCTGGCCGCTGGCGGCCGAAACCACCTTGTACCCCTTGGTCGTGAGCATGAATCTAAGTACGGAAAGATCCTGTTCGTTGTCGTCGATGCAGAGAATGATCTTCTTGGGGCGCATGGTACGAGTCATCACTCCTTGATTAGGGTTGGTGCGATTCTCGAAATACTTATGAGGCATTGCGAATTCGTTCCGATGTGGCTTCTTTCTTATGGAAAAAGCCACTGAGCGATGTTGCTTTGTCCTACATCCCTTCCAGAATCGCTATCTTCCGGCAGCGAGGTTCGGCCCAACTTGGCCTCGCGCGAATTCCAAGACGCAACGGCGATTCCTCAAGGCCGATTCCCGCACACCGATACC
The DNA here is from genome assembly GCA_030040655.1 of Acidobacteriaceae bacterium. Classification (GTDB taxonomy): domain Bacteria; phylum Acidobacteriota; class Terriglobia; order Terriglobales; family Acidobacteriaceae; genus Telmatobacter. Next base: position 1,006 of record JASHTH010000809.1, read on the forward strand.
TGCTTGCGAGCATCTCGCGTACCCGTTCCAACGCTTTCGCGCTCCCGGAAGAGCTACGAAATCGCGGCCTGGGTCTGCGGCATTCAATGCCCAGCAAGCCTGGTCTTCGCTCACAGTCACGTTGTGTTGAAAGTTGAGTTCAGACCGGCATGGCTACCGGTTGAATTGCTGCAATGAATGGGTACAATACGGCGAACGGCGGCGGCGGAAAAGATAGAAGAGCAGGCGAAAGCGGCTTTGAAAACAGCCCTGAAACAAAGGCAAATCGGCTAGCGATAACACAAGCCGTTACTTGGCATGATGAAAGCCTGTTGAAAGCATGTGCATCAGGGCAGGAAAAACAGACCGCTTGCTACAGAAACTGTGCTGCCCGCCACGCGCACATCGATGACCCTCGCTGCGTGCTTCCGTGCGGAGAGAAAAAGATCGCTGGGGCGGCCCATCTCCACACCCTGGCGAAGGTGGATGCGCTCGCCCGAAGCAACGATGCCACGCGCAACGAGATAACCGATCGCGGGTCCCGCCGCGGAGCCGGTAGCCGGATCTTCGCCGCCATGGAATTGCATTCTTGCCCTCCACTCCTGCCGAGGGCAGCCGTTTGGAGCGGCGACCGGAGCCAGAACATAAAACCATCTTGCGCCGCGCTCGCGCAGCCACGGCGTGGCCGCATGCTGGTCCACTTTCAGGCGCGCCAGCGATTCGACCGAGTGTAGCACAACCATGGCAAAGGGGTTCCCTGTGGAAACGACTTGGGGAGTAAGCGCGGGATCGAGATCGTTCGCGGCCAGGCCGATGAGTTGTGCGACCTCGTCGCGATCGAGTTCCGCACCGAACTCCGGATCGCGCTGCGCCATCTCGCCGAAGAGGCTGCCGGATGCGGAGCCGGATTGGCCGGACGCAGCATCGAAACGCACGGGCACGCGCCCTACGTTGAGCGCCAGCGCAACCGTTTCTTCATGTACGGTCTCGGGCGCTTGCAGTTTGAGTACGCTGGCCGTGCCCAGTGTGGGATGTCCGGCGAAAGGCAACTCCTCCTGCGTGGTAAAGATGCGTACCCGCACACCCTCGGCAATCTCGGTTTCGACCGGACGGCGCTGAATGAAGGTCGTCTCCGACAAGTTGAACTCGCGCGCGATGGCCTGCATGCGCTCGGAGCTCAGACCGACCGAATCAAACATCACCGCTAACGGATTGCCTGCAAGCGGAGTAGTGGTGAAGACGTCGACGATGAAGTATTCGAGTTCGACACGCCTCGGCATTCCGGAATCGGGCATACGCCTATTATTGGACAGGAAGCCATTGTGTCGGCCCTGCTACTCTGGCTTTCGTCACATTGTCATTCGTATGCGCGCGACCCCCGCAGCGTTCTTGCTTTTGTCCGGGCTGGCTCTCCGGCAGCCGCTTCCTTGTCCTGCGGTCTCTCGAACAGCCGCCTCGTCGGCACACGAGGCTGCCTTCGATTCCGCAGAACGCGGGCGCGTGTTGCAGGCAGTGATAGAGAATCTCAGGCACCATTACTTCGATCATCAAGTTGCGCAGAAGACCGCCGAAACGCTGCGAGCGAGCGAGAAGTCCGGCGTAGACAATGCAGCCGATGGAGATGCCTACGCGCATTGGCTCACGCAACAGATGCGAGACGCATCCCACGACATGCATCTCGAAGTTGTCTACAGCGCCGATCCGTTGCCGGATCTCTCGCAGGCGCCGTCGTCCGGAAGCCGCGAACGCTACCGAAGACTTCTGGAGCAGCAGGACTGCACCTTCGAGAAGGTCGAGATCCTGCCTAGCAACATTGGCTACTTCAAACTGAACTCATTTCCCGATCCTGAGTTCTGCGCTGCGAAGGCGCGAACTGCGATGGCCAAACTGAACCTCGCGGATGCCGTCATCTTCGACCTGCGCGACAATCGCGGGGGCATGCCGGGAATGACCGCGTTGATCGCCGCTTATCTTTTCGACTACCCGGAATACTGGTATGACCCGCGAGAACCTGTAAACGAGAAATCCTGGACGGGCTCGCCGGTCGAGGGAAACAAGCTCGCGGAAAAGCCAGTCTACGCTTTAACCTCGCACACCACGATCTCCGGCGCCGAACAGTTTGCCTACAACCTGAAGATGCTGAAGCGCGCAACCATTGTCGGCGAAACGACCGGCGGCGCCGCGCACGCCGGCGTCTTCCATCGCATCGACGACCACTTCGGCATCGCCATCCCAGAGGTGCGGCCGGTCAATCCCTACGGCAAGAACGACTGGGAGGGAGTCGGCGTAGAGCCGGATGTCAAGACGCCGGCCGCGGACGCGCTCAAGACCGCGCAGGCGCTGGCGGAACGCCGTCTCGAATCGAAGTAGCACCCGTGGCAATGCGCCGGTGAATTCGAGGCGATTTGGGATTTAGACTCATGTTGGAGACGAACCGATCCGTGCCGCCCATCGCCTATCTCGAGTGCTCTCGCTGCCACGCGCGCGTATCGGCCGAGACTCCGCAAACCGTTTGCCCAAAGTGTCCCGAACCGCCGGCCGGATCGCTTTTCGTCCGCTACGATCTCGCGCATCTCCACGGCAAACGCCCGAGCGAAGTCGTCGCAAAAGAGACGAGCGGGCCCTGGGTGGGCATGTGGCGCTATCGCGCGGTGCTGCCCGCCGTGGAGCCGGTCACGCTGGGCGAGGGATGGACGCCGATGCTGCGCAGCCGGCGATATTCCGGCGCATTTGTGAAAGAAGAAGGGGCGAATCCGACCGGCACGTTCAAGGCGCGCGGGCTGGCGCTGGCCGTGACGATGGCGCGGCACTATGGGTTGCGCAAGCTCGCCGTGCCATCGGCGGGCAATGCGGCGGGCGCGCTGGCGGCCTATGCGGCAGCGGCGGGCATTGAAGCGCACATCTTCATGCCCATCGACGTGCCCTTCGCGAACTACGTTGAAGCGGTGGCGTATGGCGCGAATGTGGTGCTCGTCGACGGGCTTATCTCCGATTGCGCGCGCCTGGTGCAGGAGAAGAAAGAAAAAGAAGGCTGGTTCGACATCTCGTCGCTCAAAGAGCCGTTCCGTGTCGAGGGCAAGAAAACGATGGGCTATGAGTTGGTGGAGC
>JASHTH010000810.1 GCA_030040655.1 Acidobacteriaceae bacterium
CAGTTCGGAATTTTGGCGAGAGACAGCCATGAATCTCTGCTGAAAAAGGAGATTCCTGTTAGGATCATCCGGCGCGGTGATCTCGACCACAGACTCTGGGCAAATCGAAAGCGTGGCGTTGCGACCGCCTCTTCCGGACGATCGACTTTTTCACGCAAGATCAGGCCCATACAAGTCAACTTTTCTCGGAGGATGCCATGCCATCTCGCCTTCTTCCGCGTTCTTCTTGCTTGTTCGTCATCCTCATCAGCACGTTGGTACTGGCGCAGTCTGGTCGCGCCCCGGTTTTCAATCAGCAGAACGGGCTGCCCATTGCTCAAGAACCGCATCCAGGAAGGCCCTCGAATTTTCCCGCCCAACGCAGTGCTAAAGCGGTTGAGGCATCTGCGCAGATAGATGGGTTGACCTTGGCGCCGTCGAGCATGAGCCTGAACGCCAGTTCGATATTTCTTGAGGCGCCGAGCTACGCCTCGGGCGGGGAGTATGCCAATTCGGTGGCGGTGGCGGATGTGAACGGGGATGGCAAGCCCGACATCATCGTGGCGAACGGGAACAACGTGGCCGTGCTGCTGGGCAACGGCGACGGAACGTTTCAGACGGCTTTGACCTACTCCCCGGGTGGGGATTCGGTAGCGGTGGCGGATGTGAACGGGGATGGCAAGCCCGACATCATCGTGGCGAATGGGAACGACGTAGCTGTGCTGCTGGGCAACGGCGACGGAACATTTCAGACGGCTTTGACCTACTCCCCGGGCGGGGATTCGGTAGCGGTGGCGGATGTGAACGGGGATGGCAAGCCCGACATCATCGTGGCGAATGGAAACAACGTGGATGTGCTGCTGGGCAACGGTGACGGCACCTTCCAAACAGCGGTGACCTACGGCTCGGGCGGGAGTGGGGCCGAGTCTGTGGCGGTGGCGGATGTGAACGGGGATGGCAAGCCCGACCTGCTGGTTGCGAACGATTGTGCCAGCGCCAGCAACTGCGGGAACGGCACGGTCAGCGTGCTGCTGGGCAACGGCGACGGCACCTTCCAACCCGCTGTGAGCTACAGCTCGGGCGGGTGGCCGACCGTTTCTGTGACGGTGGCGGATGTGAATGGGGATGGCAAGCCCGACATTGTGGTGGCGAACGAATGTACCATCAACTACTGCGGCGGCGGCGGCTATTCCTCGGTCAGCGTGCTGCTGGGCAACGGCGACGGCACCTTCCAACCCGCTGTGAGCTACAGCTCGGGCGGAGAGTACGCCGATTCAGTAGCGATAGCGGATGTGAATGGGGACGGCAAGCCCGACATTGTGGTGGCGAACCAATGTGTCAACGACTGCAGTTACGACGGATATGGCTCCGTGGGCGTATTGCTGGGCAATGGCGACGGCACATTCCAGGCGGCGGTGAGCTACGGCTCGGGCACGGAAGATGCCGTTTCGGTGGTGGTCGCAGATGTGAACGGGGATGGCAAGCCCGACCTGCTGGTGGCGAACGATTGTGCCAGCGCCAGCAACTGCGCCAACGGCTCGGTGGGGGTGCTGCTCGGCAACGGTGACGGAACCTTCAAGACAAATGTGAACTATAGCTTGGATGAGCAGCTTCCCTATTCGCTGGTTGCGTCTTCAGTGGCGGTGGCAGACGTGAACGGGGATGGCAAGCCCGACCTGCTGGTGGCGAATGAGAACAACGTGGCTGTGCTGCTGGGCAACGGCGATGGAACGTTTCAGACGGCTTCGACCTACTCACCGGGCGGGGATTCGGTAGCGGCGGCGGATGTGAACGGGGATGGCAAGCCCGACATCGCCGTAGTTAATGGGAACAACGTGGCTGTGCTGCTGGGCAACGGCGACGGCACTTTCCAACCCGCTGTGAGCTACAGCTCTGGCGGGGAGTATGCCGATTCGGTAGCGATAGCGGATGTGAATGGGGATGGGAAGCCCGATATTGTGGTGGCCGAGTGTGATATTAGCGGGAACTGTGGAAACGGCACGGTCAGCGTGCTGCTGGGCAACGGCGACGGCACCTTCCAACCCGCTGTGAGCTACAGCTCGGGCGGGGAGAATGCCGAATCGGTAGCGATAGCGGATGTGAATGGGGATGGCAAGCCCGACATTGTGGTGGCGAATCCATGTGCCACAAGCGACTGCACCAGCGGCTCGGTGGGCGTGCTGTTGGGCAACGGTGACGGAACGTTCCAGGCGGCGTCAATAACCGTGACCCCCGAGCTAATTTCACCCTACGTTGGAGCACTGGTGCTGGCTGATTTCAACGGAGATGGGAAACTAGACGTTGCTTCAGGAGCTGGCGATTTCTTGCTGCTCGGAAACGGGGACGGCACATTCCAGCCGTACTTGACTCTGGGCGCAACCGGTTCAGGCATTGCGGTCGGAGATTTCAACGGCGACGGCAAGCCCGATCTCGCAGTCGGTGGCGTCGCCGTTCTGCTAAACATTACGGCTGGATTCCATTATGCGACCACGGCTATGCTCACGTCGTCGGCCAATCCTGCCAACGGGGGCCAGCCCGTGACTTTCACCGCAACCGTGATCCCCGCCTTCAATGCAGGCGCTTTCACGGGCGATGTCACTTTCTACGATGGCGTCAACCCGCTCTCGACTGTTCCAATCAGCAACGGGCAGGCAACTTTAACCACCTCTGCCTTAACCAGCGGGAACCACTCGATCACTGCGGGTTATTCTGGTGATAGCAACTACTTATCCAGTGTGTCTCCAATTCTGATGCAAACCATTAATACCATCCCCACGACCACCACTGTAAGTTCGTCCCTGAATCCATCCAGCCACGGCCAGTCCGTGACATTCACAGCCACGGTAACATCGCAAGGCACGGGCACTCCGACAGGCACGGTGACATTCACCGACGGTGCGACCATCTTGGGCTTGGTGTCACTGACGAATGGAATGGCGATCCAGAGCATATCGACACTGACGACCGGCACACACAGCATCACTGCTTCTTACAGTGGAGACTCGAGCTTTGCATCGAGTAGTTCTTCGTCGTTGACGCAGACGGTCAACCGAGCC
>JASHTH010000811.1 GCA_030040655.1 Acidobacteriaceae bacterium
AGCAGGCAGATCTCGATCAGGCTGACCGAGCGCATCAAGCTCATGGCGATGTCGGGAATGGAGAGCAGGCCGCGGCGCGTGTAGGAGATGGAAGAGAAAGTCACGATCAGCGAAACTACGGCCGCCCAGCGGAAGATCACGATGCCGAAGTGCATCAGTCCGGGAAGCGACGAGAGCGCGGAACGGAAGACCTCCATGCACACGAAGAACAACAGCACGGCGCTGAGAATGTAAACGGGCCAGAAGACGAAGAAGTACGCCTGATCGCAAACCCGCTGCAACTGGGGCGAGGAGGACGCATGACCCATTAGCAGCAGGGATAGCACAGGAGTGGAGGTCACACGCAAAGCCAGGTAGCTTCCCATGTTGGGAAACCTGCGATGCAACCCCTTCTTCCAGAAGATGAAACCGAGTGCCGCAGAGAACAGAAACTCCAGCGCACCCATGGTTGACATTGCCAGCTGAGACGACATATCGGCTCACTCACCATCCTGAGAGTTCTCTCAGAATAGCGCCGAATACACTACGACTCAACCAAAAAACCAGAGCTCCTTCTGGCACTTTTGGGTGATGTCCTTCCGGGTCAGTTGGCTACGTCGTCGCTCCCATCGCCTCCGGCTAGCGCCCCTGGCACGTGGGCAATCCAGGTGCGCACAGCGGAATCGGCATGCTGGCGGTGGCTGACTGGTGGGTGACAAAGGTGCGCGCGGACGAGGGGGTTACGGAAGCGGCAGCGGCACCGGCCAAAACAACCGACAAAGCAAGGATTCGAACAGCGGTTTTCATATAGCGAACCTCAAGTGGCATCGGGGGGTGGAAAAGGGAACCTGGTTCCCTTCACGAAAGGAATGGTAGTACACTATCTTTAGTAAGTCCAGCGATTTCATAATTATGAACTTGTAGTAATCTATCATATTACCAACGTAATGTTTCATGGTAATAAACAGCCCGGATTTCCACTCGATTTCCACTCTCGGAATGACCCTCCATGGCTATCTTCCGGGCCCTTGCGCATGGTAAAATAGTTGTAGGCAAGCGAGCCTGAAAGCCCCAGTTTTTCAACCGGTTAATCCTCGAATTTCCGCGCTGGAACCGTGGTCCGGGATCCTCCGGTCCGGGGGTGGCCGGAGCGAAGATTTTGCGAATGGAGCCCCATGGCGACTGAAGCACGGAGACCTACGGCGAACGAACTTCCGGGCGGCATTCCCCTTCCTGCCGACGAGAGCAGCTACACCGGAGAAAACATCAAGGTTCTCGAAGGGCTCGAGGCGGTGCGCCTGCGTCCGGCCATGTACATCGGCTCGACGGGCGAAATGGGGCTGCACCATCTGGTCTACGAAGTCGTTGACAACTCGGTGGATGAGGCGCTGGCCGGATACGCAAAAAAAATCGATGTAACCATCCACGTCGACAACTCCATCACCGTGATCGACGACGGCCGCGGCATTCCCGTGGACATGATGACACTGCCCACGGGAGAAATCATGCCCGCCGTCCAGGTGGTTCTCACCAAGCTGCATGCAGGTGGCAAGTTTGATTCCTCCACCTACAAAGTCTCCGGCGGGCTCCATGGCGTGGGCGTGAGTTGCGTGAACGCGCTGAGCGAAGAATTCAACGTGGAGATCTGGCGCGACGGCCATACCTGGGAGATGGACTTCAGCTGCGGGATTCCCACGAGCGAACTGCGCAAATCGGGCACCAGCAAAAAACGCGGGACCAAAGTGCACTTCTTGCCCGACAAGACCATCTTCACCACGACCGAATTCAACTACGACACCCTGGCGCAACGAATGCGCGAGATGGCCTTTCTCAACAAGGGTCTCGAAATCACGCTCACCGACGAACGCACCGCCGATCCCAAGACCGGCGAATCCCGCCGCACCGAGTTTCGCTATGCCGGCGGCATCGCCGAGTTCGTCAAGCACCTGAACCGCGGCAAGCAGGTGCTGCACGACAAGCCAATTGTGATGGAGGCGGTGCGCGACGGCGTGGATATCGACATCGCGCTCCAGTACAACGACAGCTATGCCGAGTCGGTGTTCAGCTTCGCCAACAACATCAATACGGTCGACGGCGGAACGCATCTTTCCGGCTTCCGCACCGCGCTCACGCGCACCATCAACGCCATCGGCCAATCCATGGGTCTGTTCAAAGACGTGAAAGAAAACCTGACCGGCGACGACGTGCGGGAAGGCCTGGTGGCCGTGATCAGCGTCAAGCTGCCGCAGCCGCAGTTCGAGGGGCGGACCAAGGGCAAGCTGAATTCCGACATTGCCGGCATTGTGCAGGCGTTCGTGAACGAGCGGCTGGGCATGTATCTCGAGCAGAACCCGCCGGTGGCCAAAAAGATCATCAACAAGGCCATTGAGGCGGCGCGCGCGCGCGAGGCAGCGCGCAATGCCCGCGACTTGACGCGGCGCAAGGGTGCGCTCGACGGCGGCGGCCTGCCCGGCAAACTTGCCGACTGCTCGGAACGCAACCCCGACCGTTGCGAGCTCTATCTCGTCGAGGGCGAAAGCGCCGGCGGCACGGCCAAGCAGGGTCGCGACCGCCGTTTCCAGGCCATTTTGCCGCTCAAAGGCAAGATCCTGAACGTGGAGAAGGCGCGCTACGACAAAATGCTGGGCCACGAAGAGATCCGCGCCATGATCACCGCGCTGGGCTGCGGCATCGGCAAGGACGACTTCGACGCCGCGAAGCTGCGCTACGGCAAGATTATCCTGATGACCGACGCCGACGTGGACGGCTCGCACATCCGCACGCTGCTGCTCACATTCTTCTTCCGTCACATGAACGAGCTCATCCGCCGCGACCACGTCTTTATCGCGCAGCCGCCGCTTTACAAGATCAAGAAAGGCCGCTTCGAGCAGTACATCAAGGACGATCGCGATTTTGTGAAAGTGATGGTGAAGCGCGCGGCCGAAGGCATGATCGTGCGCCATGGCGAGAGCGCAAGCCGCATCGAGGGCGCCGACCTCACGCGCTTCATGGGCACCTTGAACGAATACCTCGGTTTCGCCGAAAAGGTCGACAAACGCATCCGCAACGAGAAACTGACCGAGCTGCTGGCGCGCGCCGAGCTGACGCATCGCGCCGACTTCGCGTCGGACGCCGGCGGCAAGGTCCCGCAAAAGCTGGTGGATCTTCATGCTCAGCTTGTGGAGCTCGCCGGCGATTTGCAGATCAAGGTGAGCAAGCCCGTGGAAGACGAGGAGCACCACACCTGGTCGATCCGTTTTACCGATGCGCAGGGCGCCGAACGCTGCATCGACTGGACATTGGCTTCGAGCCCCGAGTTCCGGCAGATGATGTCGAAGTACTCGCTCATCAAAGACTTCCTCGAACCACCGTTTCTCGTCGAATATGCCAAGAAATCCAGCGCCGATGTTGTCGCCGCTGAGGCCGCCGCCGACGATGCAGAAGAACGCGAAGGCGAGAACGACGAAGCCGTAACCGACGCGAAATCCTCTCGGCGCGTGGCCCGCGCGATGCGTGAGCCGGTGGAAAAACAGACGGCCCGCGA
>JASHTH010000110.1 GCA_030040655.1 Acidobacteriaceae bacterium
GGGGCACGATTCGCAGGCCGATGTATCGATACTACTATCCAGCCTCGTCGGTACCGGCCCGGAGTGACGTGCATTCCGATTCGACGGCGATTACACGCGTCGCATCATGGGTGTGGCAGCGGTTGCCCTTGGCTGTAGTAGCCAAACTCGGGGATTGGATCTTCCGATATTTGTGATCCGGACAAAGAAAGGCATCACACGTATGTCAGCCACGCCAGCTTCTAAACGACAGATAGCCTACATAGGCTGCTGGTTCCATCGGGACATGTATTCCCACAACTGCAGCGATCTCATCAACGCGCTTCGCGCACGTGGCGCCAATGTGAAAGTAGTAACATCGAACTGCCGCTGTTTCTCAAGCGCTCTGCGGTTTGATATTGCCGTCGACGAACTCATTAACAGCGACTGCACTGCAGTGAAGATTCCGCATGCGCCTGCGAACCCCGGACGGAAAAAGCACGGGATGTTTAAGTATCTTGTAGTAAAGACGTTACGATTGGACATTTGGCTTGCGGCTGCGCGCGGAGTTCTCTATTATAGAAAGTCCCATTCCGCCGACATTATCCATTACGACCAAGTTCTCGAAGCATTCGGGGTCATTCCGCTTTACTTGTTGGCCTTGCTTGCCGCTAGGAACCATAATCGGCTGTATGTCACGGTTCATGAAATCGACCCGTTCCAGCGCAGGCATAAGTGGGTAAACCGGCTGTATCGCACGTGCGCTCGGGTGATTGTCTACAGCGAGAATATGAAACGGGAGTTGGTTGCTCTCGGCCTCGATCGGGATCGAATTGCCGTTACAAAGTATCCGGCGCTTGTATCCGACATCGGAGCCGCGGAACGATCTAGGTATATCTTCTTCGGCGGACACAACATTCTAAGCGGAAAAGGTTATCCGGAGTTGCTGGGCTCCCTGAAGATTCTCAAAACAAGGGGCATTACCATACGGCTGACAATCTATGTCGGTCACGGATGCAACGGCTTGGACGAAGCGCGCGAGATGGCAGTATCTTCAAACCTTGAGGGCCTGATCGAGTGGAAGGACTTCTTTACGGGCGCGGAATTGGCAGCGGCATATCAGACGTGCAAGGCCTGCATTGTTCCCTATACCAGCGGATCCGCCAGACATGCTTTGACAACTGCGATGACGAATGGAACACCCGTTGTCGCCACTCGAAACGTTGACATTCCGGAATACTTGGGATCTCTTGGCATTTATATTGAAGGATCATCTGAATCCATTGCGGACGCCATCTGCGATATCGAAAATGGGAAAACCGACGTGCGAGCACTAGGGATAGGCCTGCGGAGAAAGGCGATGGATGAGCTGGACGTGGCGAAGGTCGCGGAGAATCTCAGTGGGATATTGACTTGACCCCCTAAATCCGTCCAAATCGGAATACGAGTTGGACGGATTTAAGGGGGGTCCGGTCACCTGGCTCCAACGCCAGCTCGACGATCCGCCGCTTCTCCGCGACCGTCCGACGCACGCACGTCCCGATGCCCGCTATCAACTCATCGGCTGCACTGAACCACGCATCAGCCCACTGGGGAAGACGATACAGTCACCTCCTATAGCTTGCTGCGGAGAAACTCTCCGCGACGTGGCTTTGTAACAGGGCACAACTTCAGTCGTGCCGAGAGTGCCGCAAAATCAGCGCGCGCTTCAGCCACTGTGCAATGCGTTCTGGCGCAATCCATCTCTGCTTCACCCTTTTTCGGTAGCCTGTTAAGGGATCTGCTCTGTGAGCGTCACAGAAGGCGCACTCGACACGCCGCTGGTGTCAACCGTCTCCACATAGTAGATGTAGAACGTTCCATTGACCACCGTTTTGTCCATGTAGGTCGTTCCAGACACTAGGGCAGAATTGACGACCGTATACGCCGAAGAGCCCGTTTCCGCGCGATAGATGTTGTAGCCGGCGATCGCGTCACTGGTGACCGGCGCATTCCATGACAGATTCACTTCGTAGAGAACCCCGGTGCCTGTCACTCGGAGCTGGAGCGGCTGGCCGCTCGAGGCGGTGGTATTGATCGTGATCGAGCCGGTTACATCGCCGCCCGACATCGGCGCAAAGACAACCAATGCGCTGATGGTGCCACCTGGATTTAGGGTCAGCGGTGGAGCGATGCCGGTAACCGTCAATCCGGTCCCGGTTACGGCGATGCTGTTGATTGTGATCGGCTCGGTTCCGGACGACAACATGGAAAAACTTTGGGTGTCGGTTCCGTCTACAGGCACGTCACCGAATGAGATTGAACTGATCTGTGCTGACAGTGACGCGGTCGCGGCCGTCAGCTGGATGTTGAAGAGAGCGGCTATCCCATCCTCGCTGGCGGTGATGGTGGCCCTCTGCGCAGTCGATACCCAGGTGACCGAGGCATTGAAGGTGGCAAACGAAGAGCCATTCAAAATCGTGACGGAAGAGGGCACGTTCACGGCGACATTGCTGCTCTCAAGTTTGATCGAGAGATTACCGCTCGCGGGCCCCGTCAGCTTGACCGTACATGCATCGGTCTGGGCTCCTGCCCGCAATGTGCTTTCGGAACATGAGAGGCTACTTAAAACGCTGGGCGTTCCTGTACCTCTCAGATCGATCAGCAAAGGTGTGGTGGACGCGTTGCTCGTCAGCTTCAGTGAAGCCGTCAGGGGGGCTGCCGTCTTCGGGGCAAAGGTAATGACAAGGCTATGCTTCTTTCCCGGCAACAGAGTGAGTGGTAGGCCGACCGCTGAAGCCTTGAAGACTGCCCGCGACGAGTCGATTGCCGTTATCTTCAATGGCGCAGTGCCTACCGACGAGATGACGATCGACTTGGCGAGCGATTTGCCTACGGTCACTGGTCCAAAGGCCAGACTGGTGGGGTTAGACTCTATTTTCGCGACATAGGCAATCAACCTGATCTTCGCCGTCTTGGAGACCCCATTCGCCGTCGCCGTCAAAGTGACCGTCTTTGTCACGTCGATTGCGCCGATCTTGATCGTAAAGCTCGCCCTCGTGGCGTTCTTTGGCACTACGTCGGATTTCGGAACCGGCGCCTTCACCGGCGCAGTCGAAGTGAAGTACACGATCTGCGCGGCGGTCAGCTTGCCGCTAAATTCGATGGTGCAAGTGCTCTTGCCTATGCCGGTGAAGCTGGCTGGGCTGCAGGAGAAGCTCTGCAATTCGACAGTAGCCGGAACGACGGCAGAGGACAGCCCGGGGCTTGTGCCGCAAACCAGAAGAGAACATGACAGAAGGACGAAACGATTTACCACAAGCCGCATGGGAACGTGCCTCCGGAATCGGGCTGACGGCAACTGAACCGTCTCCGGGCCATACGGTCCGCATCTGGGACCTAGCATTGCAAAAAGTGCGCCGTCACGATCACCTGTGACGTCGGAGTCTCTCCTTGTGCATGGCGAATCTAAGCTAAACGGTCATCAACTTTCACCACCTTGGAAGAGGCTATTAAGTTTCATGGGGAAGGTTCAGGAGAGAGTTGATATATCCTCGGGCAACCGCTATCACGATGTCAAGGAACTTTTTGTGACGCAACCGCTTCCATCCCTCGCTTCAGAATCGCTTCCAGGCCAAATGCATCTTCGTCTCAAGGCCGGTCCCAAAAGTCCTCCTTCGGATCGCGGACAAATTGCTGAAAATGCTCGGTGATCGAGGTTCCTTGTTGATCTGAGCTTGAGGGCAGTTCAAGAAATAGTGTGTCCTGTTGGGTGTTGCTCAAGGCCGCCGTTCCCTGCTAGTAGTGTCGACTCAGCGGATTCTCTCCGGCTACAGAATCTCTGAAACTGCCATAGCTCGTCTGACCAAAGCCACCCAACCTCGCGGCCTTTTGCCATCAATTTCCATCGCGGCGCGCGGATCGTGATTTGCCAGGACACGAGCTGCAGGTGTACGCTGCGGGTGGATGTAAGCGTTTTCACGATCATCCCAATTACCGAGCTGCACATCCGCCATCATGTCCGGCAGCCCCCGCCATGACCGACCGGAGCGTTTGCCGCTGATCGCCTCCCAACCTGCAACTGCAACCGGAATGCGAGCCACGTCGACGCCTTTTCGTGGAGCCTTCTGTCGAAAATCTTCTTGCCGTCTTCGCCGGATCGGCGATGGTCCTCGCCATGCCGGCAGCCATCGCACAGGGAAATGGAGAAAGCCGGCGTCCTCACTTTGGCTGACGCAGCTCCAGCGAGCAAACGATCGATTCCAGTTTTCTCACCCAGGCCCATGACGCAGCCCAGCCCGTTGCACTCGCTGCCTCGGGGCCGAGGACCATGGCTTCCAGTACGTCAATATCGATCCGGGCTGGCAGGGGAGCTTCGACAGCTTTGGCGGTTTAGGAAATGATGTAGCCGAAAAAGATTGCAAAGTCGACGCGACCAACAGGGAGCGGCAACCTTGGGCCACGTCCGAACGGACACACTATTTCCTAAACTGCCCTAGGGACGGCCGATTCCCAATCGCGCGACATTTCCCAATATCCAGGCTTTGGTCCAGTACATCCATCAGAACGGGCAAAAGGCCGGCATCCACTGGATTCCCGGCA
>JASHTH010000812.1 GCA_030040655.1 Acidobacteriaceae bacterium
GCCAGCTGGCCGAGCCATGCACTCAGACCCGGCGATTGCTTGTCCCTGCACTGCAGCACGGCGCGTGCTCCGCTCACCAGCAGCCTTCGCAGGTAGTGGTTTCCACGCTTGCTGATGCTCAGCAGCTTCTGCCTGCCGCCGGTGGACTCCTGCTTGGGCACCAGCCCCAGCCAGGCTGCGAACGAGCGCCCCTTGCGAAACTCTGCGCCGCTGCCGATCGAAGCTACCACCGCTGTCGCCGTGAGCGGTCCAATTCCGGGAATCTCCATCAGACGACGGCAGGGTTCGTGTTCTCGTGCGGCCTTGGCGATCAGCGTATCGGCCTCGTCGATCTGGCTCTGCAGCTGTCTCAGTTCACCCTGCAACTGTACCAGCAGCATGCGCACAAGTCCGGACAGGCGATTCTCTGCATCCTCCAGGATGCCCGGCAGGCAAGCCTCGGCATGTCGGCGTCCCTTGCGCAAAGTGATGCCGCGCTCCAGCAACAATCCCCGCACCTGGTTGACCACCGACGTTCTGCGTGCCACCCAGCGGTCGCGAACACGGTGCAGCGACTGCATATCCAGCTGATCATCGCTCTTAATGGGCACAAACCGCATGTTCGCTCGCCCTACCGCTTCGGCGATGGCTTCCGCATCGATGTAGTCGTTCTTGTTGGTCTTCACGTAGGGCTTGACATACTGGGCGGGAATCAGGCGCACCTCATGGCCCTGTTCCCGCAGGCTGCGTCCGAGGAAATGCGAGCCTCCGCAGGCCTCCATGCCAATGAGCCGGACCCGCAAGTTAGCCGTGAAGCGCAGCAACGGCGGGCGTGAGAACTTCCTCCGCACCACCACCTCACCCGCCCGGTTCAAACCAACCAGGTGAAAAACCGTCTTGCCCAGATCGATGCCAATCGTGGCGAATTCCATGGACCGCCTCCTGTTGCCTCTTATAGCCCCTTACCCGAAGAGGCGGCGGACCATACCAATTACTTTCGCCTGCCAGGCAAGCCAGCCAGCCCGGTGCGGCCCGAATGTTCCGCATAGGCGGTCATTCGCCCGGAATCCAGATTTGGGTCGGTGAGTGAGTTGGCGATTACGCGCCAACTTGGCCCAAAGCTGAACAGCGAAGGGACGAGTTTTATGAAACCTCTGAGGGCAATTTGTTTCACCGTGACTTTGCGCGATTCAGTCTGGCTGTGAACTCAATAGATACCTGGAATCAGCCGCTTTGTGCTGCGGCCGTAGGCTTCGTACTCGGCTCCAAAAGCCCGGCGCAGCGCGGTTTCCTCAACATGCATACGATACAACACAGCCAGAGTGGGTGGAACGAATGCCACCGCAAAACAGGCCCATGTGCGCGAGTGAAGGGCGCACGCAAGGAGAATCAGTTCCAGACCAAGATAGGAAGGATGACGAACGACGGCGTAGAGTCCGCTCCGCTGGAGTCTCTGCCCGCTGCGCACTGCAACGTTGGCACTAAAGGCTCTACCGAGCGTCACGATAGCTGCTGCGCGTATTCCCAATCCGGTGATGAAAACCCACAGCGCCAGCGGGCGCAGGTAGCTATTCTTCCCCGGCCTGTCGACCGGGAAAATTGTGTGCATCCATTCGTCAGCTTTGAACGATGCGATGATCACGACCCACAGAATGATCTGCGTTCCGCGATCCTGTATTTTGCCTTGCCCGCGGCCCGTGGTAGTGATGAGGGCGACGAGGATCTCCCCCACAGTCCACACAATGGTCAATGCATGAAAGAAGAACTCTAGATTCATCACCCTGTTTTGCCCCCTGTTACTCCTCGCGCTCGCCTGAAGCAAGAACAGAATGCACTGTGTAAGGCACTCAAAAACAGTAGCCGCTGTCATGGATGAGAGATGACAGGTATCACCATGACACTTGTCACGTATTCCACATGACATCTCCGGGTACCTGCGCTGCAAGAACAAGCATCAGACGTGAGATTCCGCTGAATACCATGCCCATTCCGATCAGCGCCCCAACAACGAATGGATTCCCCGACGGCCAAGCCATCCAGAAAAGAGCTGCAAAAACCAAGGTGAGAATTGCATCGAAGAATAGCCATCCCACGCCATGCAGTTTTCTAAGCCACCAACATTGGACATGCTCCACACTCGCTTCTGCGCTCAGGTAAGGTTGCCAGTCCGCGAACATCAGATGCAGAAGGCCGCTGAAGAGGAGCAACAAGCCCATGGGGTCTGTTGCAGCTATGTCTGATGCCGGCGTGTCCCTCGGCCAATTTTCGGGAGACGTACAATGGTTCTATCGGTGCGGTACGTTCTCAATCCACCCCGTTGGGCTGAGGCGGAAGACGACGGCCCGATGGAATGGAAATGGGCTTCATCAGGGAACCAGAATATTGACAACGTGCAATCATCGTTGCTGTTCGGACTATGCCCATACTATGCCCAAACAGCCCTCAAGAGCCCTCACGGAACCACGTAGAACCGCGCCGGTAGCCTGCCAGGGCATCGACGCAAAGGCTGACGCAACTGACTGGAAAAGGAGGAAATAGAGGAGGAAGGAACGAGCGAGTGGAATGATCAAGACCACCAACTTTGCGGACTCAAAA
>JASHTH010000111.1 GCA_030040655.1 Acidobacteriaceae bacterium
GCTCAGCTCGTGGAGCTCGCCGGCGATTTGCAGATCAAGGTGAGCAAGCCGGTGGAAGACGAGGAGCACCACACCTGGTCGATCCGTTTTACCGATGCCCAGGGCGCCGAACGCTGCATCGACTGGACATTGGCATCCAGCCCCGAGTTCCGGCAGATGATGTCGAAGTACTCGCTCATCAAAGACTTCCTCGAACCACCGTTTCTCGTCGAATATGCCAAGAAATCCAGCGCCGATGTTGTCGCCGCTGAGGCCGCCGCCGACGATGCAGAAGAACGCGAAGGCGAGAACGACGAAGCCGGAACCGACGCGAAATCCTCTCGGCGCGTGGCCCGCGCGATGCGTGAGCCGGTGGAAAAACAGACGGCCCGCGAGCTCTTTGACTACATCGTCGAGCAGGGAAAGAAAGATTACTCGGTGCAGCGCTACAAGGGACTGGGCGAGATGAGTCATTCCCAGCTATGGGAGACCACGATGGATCCCGAGCGCCGCACGCTGCTCTCGGTGAAGCTCGAAGATATCGCCGAGACGGAGACGATCTTTGCCACGCTGATGGGCGAAGACGTCGAAGCGCGCCGCAGATTCATTGAAGACAATGCCCTCGACGTGAAGAACCTGGACATCTGAAGGACAGGGACCAAGGGAACGAGGGAACAAGGGAACGAGGGAACAAGGGAACGAGGGAACAAGGGAACGACGGACCGAGGGAACGGACCAACAGGGCGGCCACGACCGCGCGTTGCACCAGATCGGGTGCCCCATCCTTGCGGTGCCTTTGTCTTTGCCGCAAGGGTGGGACGAAGTAGCTTCCGTCACCGATTCGAGGGATTACAAACCGCCCGCCATCTTCAGCTGCGCCGCGATCGCCAGCAGGATCTCGCTGGCCGACCCAAGCTTGACGTCGTCTTTCTTCGTCGCCGCCTACCTGCTCGCTCCGATGAGGCGCAGACGCGCGGTCAGCGCCCTGCCCAGGGGCACGCTGAAGGTGCCGAACTGGGGCGAGTCGACGATGTTGTTCACGACGGCAAAATTGCTGCTGTTCGTGGCGTTTTCCATCACGCCGCGCAGGCCGAAGTACTTGCCGCGAAAATGAAAGCGCCATTCGAGGCCGGGACTGATAGAGACGAATTCGGGAAAACGGTAGGAGTTCGCCGCGCCCACCACCTGGTGGTTGGCGTCGAGCGCCGTGAAAGGGAATCCGGTATGACGGTCGACGGTATAGACCAGGTCCCAGTTCTTCCTGAATCCCGGCAGAAGGAACGGCATCCATCCCCACGATAGGATGCGGTTGGGAGTATCCCACGCCAGCGGGCCGGCCTGTTGCGGGCCCAGCATGGAGACCGTGGGCAGGTAGTCGATGGCGGCGTTGGTGTGCGCGCTGGAATGCGTGTAGGCGCCGAAAAGAGCATACCCGCGCGCGAACGTGTGCCGGGCTTCGATCTCCACCACGTCGTCGTGATCTTCTCGCGCGCTGGTCAGGGAAAAAACTCCCGAAAGTGCGGATACATTGCTTCGATCGGCGTAGGTGAACTCGTCCCACACGCGCTTGCGCATGTAGCTGCCCTTGGCGTAAACCGCACCGGGAAGCCGCTGCTCCAACTCGACGCTCCAATTCAGGGCGCGGGCTTCGCGCAGTGAGGCGTCTTGCGCGGTGAACACGGTTTCGACCGGCGGACCGACCGGTGTGACGCCGTCGGCCGCAAAGTACGTGTCGGTGCGGACTCCGGCTAAGGCGCGCGCAAGGTATTCGAGTTGGGTGTGCTCGTAGTAGAGGCCGATGCCGGCGGAGAGCTTGGTTCTGCCTTGCCATCCCGGCGGCGAATAAACGGCAGCGAGGCGCGGCGCCGGCAGCGGGCTACGGACAATCTCATCCCAATCGAAGCGCAGGCCGGAATCGATGAGCAGGCCAGAGCGAAGAACCCACCGGTCCTGAAGCCAGGCGCCGACCTCGAGGTTGTGACGCGTGAAGGGTGCGAAAGCGGGAAAAACGCTGCGGCGCAGCAGCGTGTGATCCTCTCGCAGGTAGTTCACGGGAGAAAGCGTCACGTCTTCGGTAAACCCGATGCGGTCGAGTTCGATGCCGGCTCTCAGGTCGTGCCTGCCGACCCAGTGGCGCGGCGGCAAGTATAGCAAGGCGTTGCCCTCGATGCGCTGCGACTTGCTCGTCAGGCTCTCGAAATAGCTGCCGAGCGCGACTTCCGGAGTCAGCTCGTATGCCGGACCGGGGTGCGGCTCGAAGCCATCGCGAAAGCGAAGCACCCCGAGACCCACATCGAGTAGCGCGCCATTGTGAAAGCTCCGCTGATCGCGCACGTAGGGCAGCCAGCCAATGGTGTCGCGCTTGGTGGTGCTCTCGACGGGAATCAGCGGCGACAGGCCTTCGTTGGGCGAGTGATAGTCGTTGAAGAGCAGGCCGGTGGAAAGAATATTGGCTCGTCCGGCGTTAGCCTGGAAGCGGATCAGGTTGCTTCCGCGGATCAGGTGGTTGGTGTCGGCGTTCTGAGGTAGTCCGGGAACGTAAATGTCGTCGTATTCGGTCTCCAGGCCGTCGAAAAACCAGACCCTATTGCGCACCACGGGCCCGGTCAACGTGACGCGGGGAACGAACTTGTCGAAGCGAATCCCATCCAGGTCCTGCCAGGAAGGCAAAAAGTCAGTCGAATTGAAGCGGAATTTATTGTCGCCCATGCCGGAGTAAAACGCGATCACCCCGCCGGTGCTGCGGCCATATTCGACGGGATACCGCGTCGACTCCTCGTCGATGGAACGCACCGCATCGGCGCTGACGCGCATCGAAAGCATTCCGTCGATGGGCGAGCGAATGTCGAAACCGTCCAGTGTGTCGAGGGTCTGCCAGGTCTCCGAGCCGGCCATGTGCACCTGGCCGGTTTCATCCGCGACGACGCCGGGAAAAAACGGCAGCAGGTTGCGAATGTCGCGCGAGGTCGGATAGGGGACGTTGACGATCTCCGGCAGGTTCAGGGTGATTTGGTCCGAGGTCTGTTGCGTATCGATGCCGGGCGGCGATGCGTTGACATTCACTTGCTCGACGACCATCTGCTCGTGATAAAGCTCGACGCGAATTTCACGGGCGAGCGGGTCCTCGTTATCGATGGTTTGCTGGTAGAATCCCGGCTTTGCAACCTGAATTCGGTAAGGTTGCGTTCCGGCCAGGACGTACCTCACTCGCCCCGCGTAGTCGGCTGATTCGCGGATATCCGGCTCGCCCGACTGCTGCACGGCGACCTGTGCGCCTGGTACGGCAGCGCTGTTTTCGTCGACAACCGTAAGCATCACGGGCGTATGATCCAGCGCGCCCTGCCCGATGGCGAAGAAGGGCGCCAGGCAGTATAAAAAACCGGAAACTGCCGTGAGTGCCAGGCGCCAACGTTGCATCGAAACCACCTCAGCCGGCCACTTCATTGTAGGCGCGCGGCTACGACGGCGTCGGTGAGAAGCAACGCCTCTTGCGTAGTTCAACTTCAAGAGGCGGAGATTTCGTCTCCTCCGAACGGCCGATCTCGCTGCCGCCCGGCTCCGTTACAAAGGTGTAAAATCGAGCGTCATAAGGAGCCGCCCGATACCGGTCTTTTGCCCACCGGACACGACATTCCATGAATCTCTACTTGATGCGTCACGCCGACGCCGGACTTCCTCGCGAAAACCCGATCCTGGACTCAAAACGAGGGCTGGTAAAAGACGGCAAAGATCAATGCATTCTCATGGCCGCGCTGCTGAGCGCGTTCAAGGTGCAAATCGACGTGGTTCTCTCCAGTCCGCTGAAGCGCGCCCTGCAGACGGCGCAACTGGTCGCCACCGAGCTCGGCTACGACGGAAAGGTGGAAATCTCTCCGGCGCTGAAAATGGATGCCACATACGTCGATTTCCAAAAGATGCTGGCCAAGTACGGCGAATGCGAGGGCGTGCTGGCGGTGGGCCACAACCCCACGCTGTTTCAGTTTCTAGGTCGGCTTGTCACGGGCAACGGCGGCGCCAATCTGCGCATGCGCAAGGGCTCGGTGGCGCGGATCGACCTCGAGCGGCACCCGCCGCAACTGCAGTGGCTCATCGATCCACGCATGGCGCGCGCCATCTACGCCAGCGTGGCGAAGAGTTCGCGCCCGAAGACCTCGCGAAAATAGTCGCCCTCCTTGCGCAACGACCATAGTTCCAGCTCGGCGCCGGTTCGCCCCGGCTTCAGCTCCAGATAAACCCGCTTGGGATAGACCTTCGCGGCCACGCGCAGAACGTCGCTGGCGCGATCCTGGTTGAGCGCCACCGCCAGCCGCAGCAGCACTACGGCGCGGTGCACGTTCCGGTGCTCTTCGGGGGGGATATTGCGCATGGCGCGATCACCGGGCAGCGGCCGGCTCTTGCCCAGGTAACGGGCGATGGCCGAGACCACGGTGCGCTGCACCCGGTTGTAACCATAAAGCTCGGAGCTCGAAACGATGTATTGCGTGTGCCGGTGGTGGTTCTGGTGATTGATGAACTTGCCGGTGTCGCGCAGCACGGCCGCAGCCGCCAGCCAGCTTTCGTATTCCGCGGGAAGCTCGTGCAGCGATTTCAAATCCTGAAATAACTGGATCGCGTGGGCTCGCACCGGCTCGGCCTGTCGCGGATCGACACCGTAACGCCGCGCCGTGACCAGCACGCTCTCCCACCGCTCATGCTCGAATTCCCGATGAACGCTGGCGCGAGCATCCAGTTCGGCCAGCATCTGCTCCAGGACGCCGTCGCGCAAACCCAGCGGCGAATAACGAAAACCGCTCAGGCCGAAGCTTTCCAATATCTCCGCAAAGACCATCGCCCCCGCAACGATGATCTCGGCGCGGCGCGGCCCGATGCCCGGCATGGCTTCGCGCTCGGGCAGCGTCATGCGGCTGAGTTTGGCGGCCAGTTTGCGCACGTCGCGCGTGGAGACCGCGCCGGCCGCGAGGGTAGCGCCGGGTCTGGCGGATCTCTTCGCTATGGCGGCGGTTTTGCCGGCGAGCGTCAAAGTCTCGGAGAGCGCGGCGGCCGTGCCCGAGGTGCCGATGACCAGGGTTGCCGCGGGTGTAGCGATCTTGCGATGCGCGCGCCGCAGCTCGCGAGCAATGAGCTGATGCATGCGCGCCAGGCCTTCGGGCGGAGGCGGGTCCTTCTGAAGGAACTCCTCGGTCAGGCGCACGGCGCCCAGCGGCATGCTGACGGTCTCGCGGATGCGCTTGCGTTCGCTGAGCGTGATCTCGCAACTGCCGCCGCCGAGATCGAGGAGCAGCACGCGTCCGCCTGCGCCCGGTTCACCCGCGGTCACGCCCTGGTGAATCAGCCGGCCTTCTTCGAGACCAGAGATGATCTCGAGGTTCCATCCGGTCTCAGCATTCACCCAGGCCTGAAAGGCGGCGGCGTTGCGGGCGTCGCGCATCGCCGACGTGGCGACGACGCGAATGCGGTCGACGCCGTGGGCCTGCACCGCGCGCTGAAAACGCTTGAGCGCGCGCAGCGTGGCGGCCATGGCCTCGGGCGAGATCAGGCCGGAGTCGAAGACGCTTGTACCCAGGCGCGTGACCTCGCGATCTTCGTGCAGGGTCTTGAGCCGATGGGCGACCACGCGCGCAATCTTCAACCGGCAAGAGTTGGATCCGACGTCGATGGCGGCAAGGGTGGGCATGGCGCGGGGCGCTCTCAGAGTGGTGAATTCAAGGGCCCACGGCCAAGCTTAAATGAAGCGGCGGGGACGAAAACGGCGTGGAAAACCGGACAGAAACCGCTTGCAAAGACAGTGTTCCTGCAATTGGTTGCGTAAATGGAGCTTTAAAAGGGAACCGCTTTTACGGCGGTTCCAAGATTGACATTCCCCTCTCAGCCCTTTGCCAAGGTCGCCGCTCCTTGGGGTCGCGTCGACTCGGCTGGTCCGGCTCCGGAGCACATCTATCTTGGAACCGCTATAGCCGTGCCGAAAAAGGCCGGCAAGATCGAGGGCTTTAGCCCCTGAGGGGCTTTTTCGCCGCCCAAAGAAGCTTTATGCAAGCAGTTCGAATGACGAGCGGGATCGATTCCGAATCAAAGGCTGCCGAGATCCGCGCATCGCGCCTTGCGCACGGACGCTTTTTTTCGGCGACAGAGGGAACTTTTTGCCGTCACGCGGCATTACCCATGCAAAAGAGTTGACTCGATCGGATGCAAGAAGATTGCGCTGAGCCGTTCAGAGGCTGAAGGGAGTCCAACGAGACGCGATGCCCTTAGGTATGAGTGATCCGCGGGAAGACGTCCCGCCCGATTCCAGCGTGGAGCAGACCGACGAGCAACTGATGGTTGCCTTCGCACGCGGCTCGGCGGATGCATTCGACGTGCTGTTCCGCCGCTACAGGCAGCCGATCTACGCTTTCTTCCGTCGGCGAGTGGCGGATGTCTCCGCGGCGGAGGAGCTGGCGCAGGAGACCTTTCTTGCCGTGCTGCAGTCCGCGGCTACGTACCAGGCCTGTGCGCTGTTCCGCACCTATCTGTACGCGATCGGCTTCAGGATTCTGCGCTCGTACCGGCGAAAGTTCGCGATCCGGGCCATGTTCTGGAAGCCTCTGGACGCGACAAGTGAGCCGGCGGCCCGAGCTGCGCTGGAGACCGAGATCGAGGTGCGACGAGCATTGAAGAAGCTGGACGGCACGGAGCGCGAGATTCTGATGCTGCGCGAGTTCGAACAGTTGAGCTACGCGGAGATCGCCGGAATCCTGGGCCTGCCGCTCAACACGATGCGCACGCGGCTCTTTCGCGCCAGGGGCGCACTGCGCGAACTACTGGCCGCGAGGGCCCCGGCGAGCGCGAGCGAGAAGATCGTTCACTCGGAGGAACGCGCATGACGGCAATGACACATCCCGTGGCTCCCGAAGAGGTGATGGCGTGGCTGGACGGCGAGCTCTCGCGCGCCGAAGCGGAGGCGATTCAGGAACACGTG
>JASHTH010000813.1 GCA_030040655.1 Acidobacteriaceae bacterium
GCGAGGAGATCGTCCGATGGATCAGCGCGGCCGATTTGAAGGCCGAAGTGATTCCTGTCGAGAGCGTCGTCGGCGGAGGCTCGGCTCCTCGCGCGCGTCTGGGCAGTTTTGCCATCTCGCTGCGGCACGCAAATCTCTGTGCGGACGATCTGCTCGCCGCGCTGCGTCACGCCGAACTGCCCGTTGTGGGGCGAATCAACGAGGACCTTGTGCTGCTCGATCTGCGCACCGTCGATCCGGCATCCGACACTGCTCTGGCCGAAGCCCTGAATCGTCTTCCGCACTCGGAGCCGAAGCCGGTCCACGAGGCGCGCAGCCTGCCATGACCGCGCAGCCCTCGGCACCGTGGTCGCCGGCAGTCGACCCATCTAAGTCGGTGGTGATCGGCACCGCCGGCCATATTGACCATGGCAAAACCGCGCTGATTCGCGCCCTTACCGGCGTCGATACCGACCGCCTCCCGGAAGAAAAACGCCGCGGCATCACGGTGGATCTCGGATTTGCTTCGCTCGTGACCGAATCGCATGGGGCGCCTCCGCTGCAAATCGGCTTCATCGACGTCCCTGGCCACGCGCAGTTTGTTCGCAACATGCTCGCCGGCGCCGGCGGAATCGACGCCGTTCTGTTGGTTGTCTCGGCCGAAGAGGGCATCAAGCCGCAGACCGAAGAACATCTTGCCATCTGCTCCCTGCTCGGCATCGCGCACGGTGTTACCGTGTTGACAAAAATCGACGCTGTCAGCGATGCAGACCTGAATGAAGTGCGGCGAGCTGTCGCGCAATTCCTCGCCGGCACATTCCTCGATGCCAAGGCCACGCCCATCATTCCGGTCAGCGCGCATTCCGGGGCCGGAATGGATGCGCTGCGCCAGGCGTTGATTTCGCTGGCGGCGCGCATTCCCGGCAGGGATGCCGGCTCGCTCGCGCGACTGCCCCTCGACCGCGCCTTTGCCATGAAGGGCTTCGGAACGGTCGTCACGGGGACGCTGATCTCGGGCTCGTTCAAAGCCGGGCAATCCGTCGCCATCGAGCCGGGAACGCGCAGCGCGAGAATTCGCGGCATTCAGGTCCACGGCCACGCCGTACCTACGGTCGCCGCGGGCACGCGCGTGGCGCTCAACCTTGGCGGCGTCGAGGTCGCGGAGTTGCAGCGCGGCGATACGCTGGTCGAATCTGCTTCGACCGCCGCTGTCGATCTTATCGACGTCGAACTGGAGCTTTTGCCGCACGCACCGCCATTGAAGCATCGCGCCGCCGTTCACTTTCATGCCTTCGCATCGGAGTGCATGGCGACTGTTTCACTGTACGGGTACCAGGCCGTCGAGCCTCGCACGAAGCGTCTTGCGCGGCTCCGGCTGAGCAAGCCCATCGTGCTCCTTCCCGGCGACCGCTTCGTGATTCGAGAGGGAACACCTCTATTTACGGTCGGCGGAGGCCGCATTCTCGATGCGCATCCTGTCCCAAAACTCAGGAAAGCAGCCTGCCACGCCTGGCTGCAGCAGCTGTGCAATGCCGCTCCCCATGAGCAAATCGACTTGCGCGTTGCCCGCCGCGGCTGGGCAGGCATCGCTGTGCGAGCGCTTGCCATGGAAACGGGAATGAAGCCCGATGCGCTTCTCGCAGCTCTCGCCGAGCCAATCGAGGCCGGGCGAATCTTCCTGCTGCCGGGCGCGGTGCTGCTCTCGCGCGAAGCGCTCGATGCCGCAGCTTCGCTCGTGCTCAGCGAGCTTGAGCGCCATATGAAGAGCGGCGTGGCGAACGCGCTGAAGCGGTCGGAGCTGAAGAGCCAAACACGCCTCGCCGAGGAAGTTTTCGAATCTGTGCTGAGGCGGCTCGAAAGCGAGCGCAAGCTCCGCCTGCGCAACGAGTCGATCGAAACGGTCGATGGCGGCAAGAGATCCGGCATCGAAGCTGCGCGACTCGCAGCCATCGCAGCAGCGTTCAAGAGCGCGGGCTTGAGCGCGCCATCTCCTGAGGAACTGGCGGCGCAAATGGAGATCCCGACCGATGAGATGCGCCGGCACATCACGCTGCTGTTGCGCGAAAAAGTACTGGTGCGGCTGGGCGGCGATTCACTTTGCGTGCACCAGCGCGCCGTTGCCGGCCTGAAGGAAGCGGTCCGGGCGCTTCGCGGTCAGACGCTCGATGTCGCGCGGTTCAAGCAACTCACCGGCCTGTCCCGCAAATACGCCATTCCGTTGCTCGAGTATTTGGATCGCGAGCGCCTCACCCGCCGTCAGGGTGACACTCGCGTTGTTCTTTAATGTCTATTTTCGATTTGCTTCTATTGTCGATGGGGAGGCGCAAGCCGCTCGCTGGCGCTACGCCGCCGGCGGCATATTCAGGCGCTTCTCGACTTCGAGCAATCGATCTTCAATGCCCCCGATGCGCCGTTCGAGAGCGGCGTCGCTGCCTTCCAATTCGGACAGGCGGGTCTGGTTGGCTCTGGCAAAGTCGTAGAAGGCGGTCAGTAGCTTGGTCTCCGTGTCGCGGATCTGCTCGCGAAGTCCCTCGATATCGTCTTTCGTGGCAGGCTGATTCCCGTTGTTCATTGATCGGCCTCTGCTGAAGTCTAGCACGGCTTTGGAATGGAATCGCAAACGCCGCACCCGGTGCAGAGGGTCCAGCCACGGCGCCGATGGCCATTTGGAACCGGCGCCACAGCATCCGGAAAATCCTTACGCCATCGCTTCGCGCCCCATCGGCTCGAAGCGAAGCTGATTCGATTTTCGGTCCACGTCGATGCGCACGTGCGAGCCGTGCAGCACCTCGCCGTCGAGGATCTTCATCGCCAGTGGGTCCTGGATCATGCGCTGCAACGCGCGCTTGAGCGGCCGCGCGCCGTAGGCCGCATCGGAACCCGAGGCCAGGATCAAT
>JASHTH010000814.1 GCA_030040655.1 Acidobacteriaceae bacterium
CTAGGCCGAAGGTGGGGCACGCAGGCACGTCGATCGCATCACACCTGGCTTCGCCCTCCATAATGTCTTTCGGCAAATTCACGAATGCTGCACCTGGCCGGTCCGACTCCGCCGCGCGAAAGGCATTGGCCATGACCTCGCCGATTGAATCCGGTGAACTCGCTTCCGCGCAAAACTTCGTGACCGGCTTCAGGACAGAAACCGCCTGAAGGGTCTGATGAATCTGCTTCAGGCTTTGCGAAGTCGCAACGGACCCGCCCAGCGCGACGATCGGGTCGCCCTCGCTGTTGGCGGTTGCCAACCCTGTAGTCAAATTGCTCACGCCCGGACCCGACGTGGCGATTGCTACGCCGGCCCTTCCCGTCAATCTACCAATGCCGCCTGCGATGAATGCCGCGTTCTGCTCATGCCGGCAGACGATGGTCTGGATCGACGAGTCCGCAAGCGTATCGAATACCTTATCGATCTTAGCTCCAGGGATGCCGAAGACGTACTGCACACCATGTCTCTCGAGTGATTCCACAACGACCTGAGCGCCAGTCTTAGAGCCTCTTGATCCCATATCGCCCTCCCAATGCTTCTTCACCTATTTCGATTCGTGATCGTTTTCCGCACTCAAAAGATCTGTACTCGGATCGCGAGTGAGGTCCGCTTTTAGAAACTCTTCCGTTTCAGGCAAAGAAACGTGCATTTCATTCATTGCGCATCCGCGGATCGTTCCTGTGAAGTCCATGCACTCCAGTACATGGCCTCCTCTATGGCGATCAGTTGAGAGAAAATGGAAATGGTAACCCGGGACACTGAACGATCCAGCGAACCCGGGAGACCACAGTCCCACCAATGTTCCTTGCTGCTTCTCGAACAGGAATTCCGCCTGGGCCGACGCCGCAGATTTGAGGCCGGTTCCTTCGATAACCGCCCTCATGACTCGGGTTTTCACCCGAGAGAACGTCCCATCTATACGGAAGGCATAGAACACATTGTTCGATTCACGAAGTTCGTCACAAACTCGGACGAGATCTTCAAAGCTACGCAGCCGATGGCAGCCTATTGTGAACTCCGTCTTGAATCGTGTGACAACCGCATAGGGAACGAGCTGGTGTCCTTCAACCTCGGTAACGGCGCCGTCGGCGGAGATCCGATAGCAGACTCCGTCCAGCACAACCACCTCGCCATCGAGATCGATGAAAGTTCCAAGGCCAAAGCCGCCATGCCCGAGCAACCGGGAGACCTCCACCGCGCCCTGGTAAAGACCCTCCACTAGCGCAGCCGATGTTGATACCTGGAAAAGGGTATGCATCGGTTTTCCGAGACATTGAGAGAGGGCCATCGAGACCACATGATCGCAGCTCGATTGGTCCGCTCTCGTTCGCTCCAAAAGAGCTCGATAGAGCGAGTCAGGGAGGTTGCAGGTAATAGTCTTCATGCTCAATTCCTAAGCAGCCGCAATGCCGATCTTACGACTCAGTTGCGCCGCTACTGTGAACGAAAGTTGCTTTGCGGACGACGAGTCGATACATGTTGCCCTCGGAATTATTTGGTCAGATCCCTAAGTGTCTTGATCAGAGCATTGCGGTACTGCTAACACACCCTAGCTAAAGCTTCGCAAGGGAGGGAGCTGGTCTTCCATTCAAGACGGCGTCTATATTGTCGAGTGCGACCATGCCCATGTTGGTCCTGCTCGGCGGTGCGATTCGATCTGCAAGAGGTAGCCAAATCGCTACGGACAAAGCATGGCCCAGAGATTTCAACTGCAACGAAATTCCCCCAAACAGCACGACCGCAAGAACAGCGCACTCGCTCGGCTGCGTTCGGTTCAAGAAATGTTTCCGTCAGGGCGTAGACTCCAGGCCGGCGGGAAACGTTTAGAAGGTTCAGAACGTCAGCTTGCCACGGGCACGCAGTTCGCTGGGCAACAAGGCGTCATAGATGACCTCGTGCACCGGAGTTGGGAAACTGCAAGCGCGTCCCAGCCGGACGACCGCCCCGCTCTGTACTTCGAGTTCCGAGGGTCGACCCGCGACCAGATCACGCTGCATTGAGGACGCGGCGTCAGGCGGAGCCGAGTCGACTAATTTCATCGTGCTTGCCACCGACTCGCTCGGCATCGGGATGCCGAGGGCGCGGGCGAGGCCCACAATCTCCTGCACCGCGCGCCCAAGCAGCGATCTGGCCTCGGGCAGGCTTCGAATCACGCCGGCTGGCGCCCTTGTGACTGCACCTATCGCCCCAAATGAAGCGACGAATTCGAACTTCTCCCAAAGCGCAACCTGGATGTTATCGGGAACGCGCGTATCTATTCCGGCGGCGGAGAGACATTCCACAAGTTTCTCCAGCCGTGGCGTACGCACATTGTTCCTCTCGCCGATGGTGATCAAAGCTTTGGCTCCAGCATGCCGCACGACGCCTGGCGCAATGACCATGGCCAGGATATGACACATTCCTTCCAGCACATGTTCAGAACCGAGAACAGCCGCCAGTTCGTCGTAGGCCTCTACGCCGTTTTGCAAGGGGACGACAACAGTTTCCGGCCCAATTGTGTTGCGAATCTGCCGCGCCGCTTCCGTCACCTGCCAGGCCTTGGTGGTGATGAAGACTGCGTCCACGCGCCCCACGCCTGTAGGATCGTCCGTTGCTTGAACCTTCGGTAGCACAA
>JASHTH010000815.1 GCA_030040655.1 Acidobacteriaceae bacterium
CTGGTTCTTATGGCCTTCCGGGCCATGTCCGCTCGGGGTGGGTCCGTTATGCGTGGGCATGTTCAGGCTCCAAAATCTCCTTGAGGTGCGGATCGTTCACCTGGACCAGCGGGCGCCTTCTGAGTTGCAGGCAGAAGTACGCCACCCAGAACGCAATCATCGCCGTGGGCACGGCCGCGTACTCGAGAATTCCCCAGCTGAAGTGCAGGTTGCGCGCCGCGTCTTTGAAGTTCGGCTCGATGAGCCAGAACTGGTTGAAGGCTACGGCAAAAATCATGAACTGGCACACGCGCGTCAGCCGCTTCTTGTTGCGCTTGATGTCGCGCGAAAGCAGCAGGGTGAAGGGAATGACCCAATGGAAGATGAAGTCGAGCGTAATGATGATGCCCCAGTGGCCGCGAATGCGATCAAGATACCAGTTGATCTCTTCCGGCAGGTTGCCCGACCAGATGATGAGAAACTGGCCGAAGGCGAGGTAGATATTGAGCATCACGAAGGCGAAGGTCAGCTTGCCCAGGTCGTGCTGCTCGGTCTGCCGCAGGATGGTCTTGAACGGCTCGCCTTTGGAAAGCGAGATCGCCGTAATGATGCTCAGCGCCAGCACCGCGTATCCCTGGCCGACGAGAAACAAAAGACCATAGACGGTGGAAAACCACGTCGGATCGAGCGACATCACCCAGTAGATGGCCGCGGCCGTCATCGTGACCGAGTAGACGACGATGCCCGGGCCGCTCCAGTTCTCGAACTTCCGAATCCAGTACGGCGTCGATTGCGGCGAGTCGGCTTCGCGCTGCATGGCCCAGGAATTCAGTTTCCACATGTAGAGCCACCAGATGGCGAAGCACATACCGCTCACGGCGACGAACATGGTCGGGTTGAGCATGGGCCGCTTGAAATTGATGGCATGGTCGATTGCCTCGACCTGCCAGGAGGTAATCTGGCCGAGCCGAAAAGCCCTGTCGACGAGGCCGTGGTTGGCCCACATGTACAGCTTCGGCATCGCCAGCGCGATCACGATCCAGTAGAGAAAAACCAGCGGCAGCGTCCGGCTCATCGCTTCGAGCGGCCGGCGCAAGAGCAACCCCCATTTGCCGCCCGAGCAGTACTGCACCATCAGCAGGGCCAGGCCGCCGACAGAAAAGCCGAATGTGACCATGACGCCGAGCAGCCAGGCGCGCAGAACATGGTCCCAGGGGTTCTGGCCGGCCGCATAGTCGAGAATGGCGAGAATCGCCGCGATCACAAGAAAGACACCGCAGACCATGTACGCGCGCTTCTTCCAGACTTCGACAAACGGCGGCGCGCCGAGATCGGCGGGGAGCGTTTTTTGAAAACCGTGCGCCATGGATTCGTCTTCTGCCCTCACTTCGCGGCCGGAGCCGTCTTCTGGCCTGCGGAGGCCGGTTTGCTGAATGGAATACTGATCGTCGGATCGGCACGATTCGCGGGCGCCATTCCCGGTGTGCCCTGTCCGGCAGGATGGGCATACCCTTGCACATAGGTGTCCGGCAGAGTCCAGGGCTGCGCGTAGCTGGCCGGCAGGTTATTGGCTGCGGCAATGTCCTTCAGGCTCTGAACTTGCACACCGGCCGGAACGTCCTTGATGTTGGCTTCCTGGCTCAACTGCAGGGCGCGGATATAAGCCGCGACGGCCCAGCGGTCGGCCGGCGTCAGTTGCGTGGAATAGTCGGGCATGGCGCCGTAGCCGTGAGTCATCACGTAGAAGTAATGCGATACGGGCTGCGCCATGCGCACCTGGTCGTGCAGGTTGCCGGCCGGCTTGTAGCCGCGGTAGACGATCTCGCCCAGGCCGTTGCCGACGCGCGAGTGGCACGGGGTGCAATAGATGTTGAACCGCTCCTGCCCGCGGCGCAGCACCTCCATGGTCACCGGGAACGGCATCAGATCCTGCTCCTGACGGTAGCCGTTTGGACCCTGGACCACGCCGGTGTAGAAGTAAGAATCCTCGAGCAACTGGCCGCGGGCGATTGTGCCGACGACCTGCGGCCGCGCGCTGCGATGATCGGGAAACATGGCCGAGCCGCGCTGGGGAATCATTTTGGGCTCGTTGTGCATATCCTGGCGGCAGCCGGCAATCAAGGCGATCGCGGCGAGGCTGGAGACCGCCGCGATGCGAAGCATCGTCTCGCCCGTCGCGCGCGAAGCGTCCTGTTCCCTAATCCGTGTTCCTTCATCCCTTCGGCGCATCAGTAGGGCACCTCCACCACCGAGAGCGGACCCATGGTTTCCAGATACGCCCGGGTCCCTTCCAGATCGAACCTGGGGTCGAGGGCTTCAAGACACAGGAAGAACTTGTCCACCGTGGCGCCCTTGCGAAAATTGGGAGCATTGAAGAGCGGATGATAGAGCGAGGGAAACTTGCAGAGGGCCATCAAGCCGAAGGCCGCCGACAACCCTGCCCAAAGAATCGTCCACTCGTAGGCTGGAACAATGAACGCCGGCCAGGAATACGTCGGCCGCCCGGCGATGTTGAGCGGATAGGCGATCACCGAGACCCACGTCTCGAACGAAAACATCGCCGCACACCCCAGCAGTCCGCCGACGAGCGTGACCAGCGGGACGCGGTTCCGGGTGCACTCCATAGCCTCGGCAACCTCTTCGATCGGATAGGGCGAGAAGCAGTCCATGCGCCGCCACCCATCCTCGTGCGCGCGGCGCGCGGCGCGGACCAGATCGCCGGGAGTATCGAATTCGGCCAGCAGGCCGTAGGTTCCTTCGCGTGCGGGCATCAGTCACCTGCCTCGACGGTTTTCTTGGGCGTAATCCTGGAGCCCGGGACCAACAGCTTGACTTCGAACATGGGAATCATTGGCAGGAAGCGTACGAACAGCAGGAACATGAAGAGGAAGAATCCCAGCGTTCCGGCCAGCGTCATGTAGTCCCACTTGGTGGCGCGATAGGTGCCCCACGACGAAGGCAGGTAATCGCGGTAGAGGCTGGTCACGATGATCACGAATCGCTCCAGCCACATGCCCGTGTTGACAATCAGGGACAAGATGAACATGTACGTCATGTTGTTACGCAGCTTGCGCGACCACAGGGTGGTTAGCGGGATCAGCAGGTTGCAGGTGATCAGCGCCCAGTAGGACCACCCCATCGGGCCGAAGGCGCGGTTCCAGAAAGTGAAAGCCTCCCAGTGGTTGGCCGAATACCAGGCCATGAAAGCTTCCATGCCGTAGCCGTAAGCCACGATGAAGCCGGTGGCCAGCATGATCTTGCCCATGTTGTCGATGTGGCGATCGGTGACCAGCGCCTCGAGGTGGTAATACTTGCGCAGCGGAATGGCCAGCGTGAGCACCATGGCGAAGCCGGAGTAGATGGCGCCGGCGACGAAGTACGGCGGGAAGATGGTCGTGTGCCAGCCGGGCAGGATGGCCACGGCGAAGTCGAAACTGATGACCGTGTGTACCGAAAGCACCAGCGGCGTGGCCAGGCCGGAAAGCAGCAGCGAAGCCGACTCATAGCGCACCCAGTGGCGCACCGAGCCGCGCCAGCCCCAGGAAAGCAGCCCGTAGAAATACTGAGCGATCTTCGACTCGGCGCGGTCGCGCAGCGTGCCGAAGTCGGGAATCATGCCCACATACCAGAACACGATGGAGATGGTGGCGTAGGTCGAAACCGCGAAGACGTCCCACTCGAGTGGCGAGCGGAACTGCGGCCACACCGTCATGGTGAAGGGCAGGGGCAGCATCCAGTACCCCAGCCAGGGACGGCCCACGTGAATGAGCGGGAAGAGCGCCGCACACATGACGGCAAAAATGGTCATGGCCTCGGCAAAGCGGCTGATGGAATTGCGCCACTGCTGCTTGAAGAGCAGCAGAATGGCCGAGATCAGCGTGCCGGCGTGGCCGATGCCGATCCACCACACAAAGTTGATGATGGCAAAGCCCCAGGCCACCGGGACGGTAATGCCCCAGATGCCCACGCCCCTGAGGAACAGCCAGCTCACGGCGACCAGCAGCGTGACGGATCCGCCGCCCGCGATGACGAAATAGGCGAACCATCCCAGCGGCGTGTGCGGAGTGAGAACGATCTGCGAGATCTTGTCCGTGATCGATTTGAAGGTCTGCCCCGGCGCAATCACGCGGTACTCGCCGGTGGCGGGGTCGCGTCGCGGGTCTTTCGTCAGTTCCGTAGTCGACATGAGCGGATCGAGCCTCTCAACCCTTGGCCGGCGCGTGCTCCACCGGCGATTGTTCGAGCTCCTCGTTCGGGTTCATCACGATGGCCGTGTACTTGGTGCGCGGACGCGTGTTCAGATCGGCCATGAGCTGATAACTGCGTTGGTCGTCGCGCAGCTTGACGACGCGGCTGTTCTTGTCGTTGATGTTGCCGAAGACGATGGCCTTGGCCGGGCAGGCCTGCTGGCAGGCGGTCACAATCTCGCCGTCGCGGATGTCGCGATTTTCCTTGTCGGCCGTGATCTTGGCCTCCTGGATGCGCTGCACGCAGTAGCTGCACTTCTCCATCACGCCGCGCGAGCGCACCGTAACGTCGGGGTTGCGCATCAGCTTCAGGCTTTCGGTCTCGTAGTCGGAAAAGAGCAGGAAATTGAACCGCCGCACCTTGTACGGGCAGTTGTTGGAGCAGTAGCGCGTGCCCACGCAGCGGTTGTAGACCATCATGTTCAAGCCTTCGGGCGAATGCACCGTAGCGCCTACGGGGCAGACCTGCTCGCAGGGCGCGTTCTCGCAGTGCTGGCACATCATGGGCTGGTAGAAGGCGCGCGGCGCCGCCAGGTCGCCCTCGAAATAGGAATCGATGCGAATCCACTGCATGTTGCGGCCGATGCGCACCTGCTGCTTACCTACGACCGGAATGTTGTTTTCCGCATAGCAGCTGACGATGCACGCATTGCAGCCCGTGCAGCTGTTCATGTCGATCGCCATGCCCCACGCGTTGGCCTCGTTGTACGGCCAGTTGGGGAACATAGACGTTCCCATGTGCGTCTGCTCGTGTGTTTCGCCCTCGTTGGCGAAGTTGGGATCGGCCTGGAACTCCTTGACCGTGGCGTAGCGGATGATCCCGCGCGGGCCGAGCGCCTCGACCGCCTCCAGCGACCGGTTCTCGTCGCCGAACGCGCTGAGGTTCTTGGCGCGATGGTCCTGGTAGTGGCTCTTGGTGACGGCGATGCCCCACTTGCCTTCGAGCTTTTTGATCGAGCCGGTGGTGTAGAACGGCGAAGTACTCGAGCGAATCAGGTAAGCGTTGAACCCCTGTCCCGAGCCGACGCGTCCCGCAAACTGCCGGCCATAGCCGAGGTACACCGTGATGGAGTTGTCGGGATGACCGGGAACCACGAGCGCCGGCGCCTTGACCACTCCGCCGCTGGCGCTCAGCTCGACGATGTCGTCTTCCTCCAGCCCCAGCTTCGTCAGCGTCGTGCCCGACATAAGGGCGGCATTGTCCCAGCTCAGGTTGGTCACCGGCTTGGGCAGTTCCTGGAGCCAGCCGACGTTGGACCAGCGGCCGTCGTAGATATTCGGATCGGGACGGAAGATGATTTCCAATGCGTCGTGCGATGTAGGCGATGGAATCTTCGGAATCTCCACCTTGGGCGCGGCATGGGTCGTCGCAAAGGCCGAATCGGCGAGCCAGCCGTCGTGCAGCACCTTGCGCCAGCCCTCTTCGAAGTCGCCCTTGATTACCGGGCGCCAGGTTGCGCGGACGGCCTCGTACGCGCTCAGTTCCGGCTCATTGAGAATCGCCTGCAAAACGTTGTGTGCCGATTTGCCGCCGTAGAGAGGATCGATGAGCGGCTGCACGACGGAGACCGTGCCGTCGTAGGCGCGCGCGTCGGACCACGATTCGAGGAAATGCGCAGCCGGAATGTGCCAGTGCGCGACCTGGCCGGTCTCGTCCACGTGCGAACCGAGATGCACGATCACCCTTGCCTTATCGATGGCGTTGGGGAAACCGAGATCGACCGGCGCGCTGTAGACCGGGTTGGCGTTGAGGACGATCAACCAGTCCACCTTGCCCAGATACAGGTCGTCGACCAGCGACTTGATGCCCGCATTCTGATCGGATGGAATCGGGTGCACGGTTTCGGCAGTGAGCAGCACCGTCTTGCCGACATTGCCTAGCGCATTGTTGATGGCCAGCGCCAGCGCCGCCAGCGACGGGTCCTGCTGCTCGCCGGGGATCACCGCGCAGCGGCCGGCATGGGCCTTCAAGTCCTTTGCCAGCGCGGCCAGAAACTTCTTCTGCGCGTCGGTCCAGGCGTAATCCGGCGAGTCAACGCCGGCAACGCCGATCTCCTTGGCCAGTTCCGCCGCGAACGCCGGAATCTCGCTGGCTCGCAACGACAGCCGGTGCTCGGCTTTCATTCCCGTGGTCGTGGGTGTGCTCTCGACCGCATAGAGTCGATTCAGATGACTCGGATCTTTGCGCCGGTCGGCATATTCGCGCACCAGCTTGTGGAAGCCGGGGAACGTGGCGCTGGAGATGCATTCCGCATCGAGCGAAACGATCACGTCGGCATCGGCCAGAGCATATTGAATGTTCGAGGCGCGCGAGTACGGCGTTCCCGCCATCGCCGGGTCATACTGCACGAGCGTCGCCTTCGGATACGCCGCCTGCACTGCCTGCCATTGCCGCGCCAGCGTGGGCGAAGTGATGGTCGCGCTCAGAAAGTAGATGCCGGTGCCGTCGCGGGTCTCGACTAGCTTGGACCGGAATGCCTCGACAAACTCCGTCCATTCGCGGTTCTCTCCGCGAAACATCGCGTGCTGCGAGCGGTCGGGATCGTAGAGGTCGAGCACCGAGGCTTGCGAGAATGGATCCGAGCCGCCCTTGACGTATTCGTGTTCCGGATTGCCGTCTGCCTTGATGGGCCGGTACGCATCGCTCTTGATCAATAGCGGCACTGCGCCGGTCACGAAGGGATGCGCCGTGGCGAAGTAATTCGGCTTGCCCAGGATCAGGTCTTCAGGCGCCTTGATATACGGATAGATCGGCTCATCGGGCTGCTTGGTGCAACCGGCCAGCCCGGCCAGCGCCATCGACGCGCCCATCAGTTTAAGGAAGCCGCGGCGCGATACCGGATCGACCCATTCCTGCGCCGCCGAGGGAAACTCCTTTTCAACTGCCGCGCGAAACTCTTCCGTATCGGCCAGCTCATCCAGCGACCGCCAGAACTTTTTGCCTCTGACGCCATTCAACTTCAACCGCACCTGGTCAAGAGTCATCGGCTCCTGCTTGGGGGCCGCGCCGGGCGATGATATCTGGGCCATCCCGCCTTCGTTCTTTTTCATCTCGCTGCTCATCGGTG
>JASHTH010000816.1 GCA_030040655.1 Acidobacteriaceae bacterium
GACTCATCCTTCCCCGAAATGCGAATGCGGGCGCGCAACAGGCTGCGCAGGCGCCACCGTCCATGGCCAAGTCGACTGCGTCCGGCGCGACGCCTTCCGAAGTAAAGACGGTGACGCTGAAGCCCTATGTGGACCGGCTGCCGATTCCGCCCCGGATCCGGGCCGGCGCGTCGGGCGGCGCTGCCTCGAGCGGCGGCGTAACCACGATCCGCATGGGCGCATTCCGGCAGAAGGTGCATCGCGACCTGCCGCCAACGATGCTTTGGGGCTACAACAACTCGTGGCCCGGGCCAACGATTGAAGCGCAGCGCGGGCAGCCGATCTCGGTTGCGTGGGAGAACCACCTGCCCATGCGGCACTTATTGCCGCTCGACTATACCGTGCACGGCGAGGAAAAAACGGTGCCTCCGGTGCGCGCGGTAGTTCACCTGCACGGTTCGGTCACCCTGCCCGAGCACGACGGCTATCCCGACGCATGGACTACACCGGATGGCAAGACGGGCGAGTTTTACAAGTCGGCCGTCAATCTGTTTCCCAATGCGCAGCCGGCGACGGCGCTGTGGTACCACGATCACGCCATCGGGATCACGCGGCTCAATATCTATGCGGGTTTGGCCGGGTTTTATCTGATTCGTGACGACGAGGAAGAGGCGCTGAACCTGCCGCGCGGCGAGTACGAGATTCCGCTCATGCTGCAAGACCGGCTGTTTGCGGCGGATGGCTCGCTGGTTTATCCGGCGGCGGTCAACGGCACACACCCGGTGTGGATCCAGGAGTTTTTCGGCAACACGGTGTGCGTGAACGGGAAGGCCAAACCCTACGTCGAGGTGGAGCCGCGACGCTACCGCTTCCGGATGGTGAACGCGTCCAATGCGCGCTTCTATCACCTGGCATTGCAGGCTGCGGACAGCGCGGGAAATCCGATCGAGACGCGGGCGGAAGCACCGTCGTTCGAGCAGGTCGGCGCCGACGGCGGGCTGTTGCCGGCGCCGTTGAGACGCGGAGCGCTGATCATTGCGCCGGGCGAGCGCCTGGATTTTGTTCTGGATTTTACCGGAATGAAGGGAGCGCATTTTGCCATGCGCAACGATGCTCCCGCGCCGTACACACGCGGCGGCCAGGTGGCAGCCGAAGAGGTGATGCTCTTCAAAGTGAATAAGCCGCTCGCCGGCGAAGACACGAGCACCGTGCCCGCGAAGCTTGTGCCGTGGGAGCCGCTTAGCCCCGGATTGGCGGTGCGCGATCGCTTTTTAACGATCAACGAAATGGATCGCGCGTCAGACGGCTACACGATGATGGGCATGCTCGACGGCAAGCACTGGAGCGACCCGGTCACCGAAGACCCGCGCGCGGGGACGATGGAGATCTGGTCGATGGCGAACACCACCGGCGATGTGCACCCCATGCACCTTCACCTGGTGCGATTCCAGGTGCTCAACCGGCAGCCGTTCGATGTGCGGCAATTCCTCACAAATGGGCAAATCGAATATACGGGCCCGCCAATGCCGCCGGAATCGAACGAGCGGCCGGGCTGGAAGGACACCGTCAAGGCGTACCCCGGATACGTGACGCGGGTGATTCAGCGCTTCGATCTGCCGCCGAGCACGCCGGTGGCAGCCGGGCAGCGCTTCCGCTACGTGTGGCACTGCCATATTCTCGAACACGAAGACAACGAGATGATGCGGCCCTACGATGTGGTGGGTTGAATGGGTCTGACCCATGCGGCCATGCCCGCCTCACCTTCCCGCGACGATGACCCGGAACGTATTGGGCAGCGGCATCAGCCGTCCCTCCTGCTCTTCCATCCCCGGCCCGCTGACCGGCGCAGGTCCAAAGTCGCAGGTCACCAGGAACACGCGCCCCGTCGCTGAGTCTACGGTGAGCGTGCCTGCGCGCAATGCGGTCGGCAGCTTCTCCTCAAGGATGTATTTCACCGGGCTTTCCTGCCGGTAGACGCTCAGCACGCCGCTCATGGAGCCGCTCAAGAGCAAGCGCCTTTCCGCATCGTAAGCCAGATCGAGCGCATCGGCAGGGCTCTGGCCGGCGACCGTGACCTGGCCGGTATCGGCGCTGATGGCGATGAGTTGCCGCGGGTAGCACGATCCGAGCAGCAACCGGTGCTCGGCATCGAAGGTCAAGCCGTGATACTCGGCGCACGGATCCGTCGGCCACGTGGCGGTGATCGACCGCGTGGCTGTGTCGATCCGCGCCAGCTTGCCGATCCCGCGAAAGCTCACGTAGATCGATCCCCTGCCGTCAGTCAGCGCCAGATGCGGCTTGCCGGGCAGGGCCAGAGTCTTAGCGACGGTATTCGTGGCCGGGTCGATGACGGCTGCGTTCCGCGCGCTCGTGCTGAACGCGAAGAGCGTCGTCGTCACCGGATCGAAGATCACCGCGCTGGGCACGCGCCCTACCGGAATCGACGCCACGACCTGGTACGTCGATCGGTCGAAGACCCTCACATATCCAACCTCGGCGGGCAGCATGTCCGTCGCATAGCCGAACTTCCCCTTGTCATCGAGCGCCACGGCGCGCGCATCTGTAAAGCCAGGTACCTTGCCCACCTCCTTGCCTGAGTCGGCATCGAGAACGGCCACGTACCCGGTGCGCGGAATGTAGAGTAGGTTCGACTTTTCATCGAAGTTCAAGCGGCCCC
>JASHTH010000817.1 GCA_030040655.1 Acidobacteriaceae bacterium
GGTTTTCTCACCGGTCTGATCTGGGCGATCTGGCATTTCCCGGTCGTCCTCGTCGTGTTTCCCTTTTACCGGCCTTCGATTCCGGTTGGGTATGCCCTCGCCTGCTTCTGCGCAATCGTTGTGGCCATGAGCTTCGTCCACTCCTGGCTGCGCCTTCGCTCGGGCAGCGTATGGCCGTCCGTGCTGTTTCACGCCGCCGGAAATGCTTTCCTCGGCAGCTTCCAGACCCTCACGCGCGAGGACGCCCGTACCGCCTGGTTGACGTTTGAGTACGGCCTTGCGCTGGCGCTCGTCATGCTGCCGGTGGGATTTGCCTTCTGGAAAGCGTGGCAAACGCGGGCATTCGCGCCGGATGGACTGGCGGTGGCTCCCACCCGCAGACCCAAAGGTTCGAGGTCAACTGAATCTCCAACTGCTATCGCGGCGCCTGCTGTTCCAGCTCCGCGCTCAGATGAATGCTCCCGCCGGTGACATTGAGCTTGCGCGTCCATGGCGCGAAACCTTTCTTCGTCACGGAAATTTCATGGCTGCCTGGAGCGACAGTCACCGTCGAAGGGGTGTTCCCGACGAACCCGCCGTCGACGGTAATATCGGCGCCGGGCGGAGACGACTCGATTGTTAGGGAGGCCTGCGCAGAAATTCCATTCTGTGCCTGTGTGACACCGGCTCCATTTGCTCCCGAAGCACCTGTCGGCGCTGCGCCTCCCGAGAAAGGAATCTTCCTAATCTCCTTTAGGACTTCGACGGTGTGCTCTTTGTTGTCATCGTCCAGAACATGAAGCTTGCGGCCGTCCACGTAATAACGGACGGTCCCATTTACGGCGACGCGCACGCTCTTCGACCACCTCCAACGAATCCTCTCGGACGTAACATAGACGCTTTGGTCTCCTTCAATCATTAGGTAGTCATAAACTCTGTAAACCGGTATTGAGTAGCCGGAAGTCGACGTGCTCGTCGTTCCTGAGTATGTCCCGCTTGCCTGAGTGTTTGTCGTGTCGCCGATCGAAGTGCTGTTTGCACTCCCATCCCAGCTTCCTGAATTCGTCGATTGCGAGGAAGAGTCGTGAAGCATCCCTGCGAAGTACCTCGCTCGGTTTTCGTCGAGTACTCGCCCGATATTCCACTGATGCTCACCATTTTTCGCTGAAGCCATGGGGCATGCGAGGAGCAGGATTATGAGGCCAGACTGCCTGAGAAATTGCATCCTATGCCTCCAAACCATTCGGACCGGGGAATTTGAAGACAGAAGCCGCCAGTCTACTTATGCGTCTGCAGATCAGCTTGGCTCTTCAAATCGTGCGCCGGCTGCACGGCGTGGTCAAGCTAAATCGGTCAAGCATCCGAGCTTCCGACCCAGCAAAAAGCCCGCCGCGCGTCGCGCGGCGGGCCTTCGAAGAGTTATCGGACAAGTTACTGACTTACTTCCTTGACGTGATCGCCGGCTTGGAAGCCGGAGCCGGAGACGGGAGTGCACACGGCGGAAGCATCGTCCACATCGGTCGCTTTGACGATTCCGACGGATGTGGTCAACCGGCGGATGACGGCGCCGGTCGATGGATCCTTGATCTCCTTGGTCACGCGGACGACCTCAAGCTGGTCGCCCACGTTGACGCCGGCTTTCTTGCCCACGTTGAGCACGATCTGGCCGCCGTCCACGGCGGCGACGAGGCCGTCAATCGTAATCGTGCGGACGGCAACCTTGGGCGCGTCGGCGATCATATCCTTGGTCAGCGCGTCCACGGCGTTCTTGGTGGCTTCGCCGATGATGGTGTTCTGAAAGTCGCTCGAACCGAAGTCGGCGTTTCCGCCTCCCCAGCCGTGCCAGTTGCCGCCGCCGCCCAGCAGCGAGGTGCTGGAGCGCGAGGACGTGCCCTTGCCCTCGGCCACGCCCAGAATCTCGGCCGTATCGATGTTGACAATGCGCGCGTCGATGGCCACGTTGGCGTTCGACTTGGAATGGCCGATGCCGCCGATACCGAAGCCGCCCCAGTTGCCGCCGCCGCCGCCAAAGTTCTTCTTCTGCGTCTCGTTGCCGAACTCAGTGATGGCCCCGACGACGATGGCGTCAACGCCGAGAAGCTTGCCGATCTTGGCGGCGCTGGTCGGGTCGGCGCGATTCGAGTTCGAGAAATTCTGCTCGGCCAGCACCTTGTCCAGCGCCGAACGCTCGATGATCGAATAGGTTCCGTCCTTCACAAGGTTGGTGACCAGCAGATTCGTGATGCCCTTGCCGACATCCACGTTGGTGCCGAACAGGGCCGAAGAATAGGACTGCACCGTGGCGTAATCGAAGTCGAGGATGGCGAGGCGAGGCCGCCGCTTGGCCGCCGCCGCGGCCTGCGCGCCAGCCGATTCGCACACGATTGCAGCCGCCATCGCGGCCAGGATGGCCAGAATGGGAACAAATCGCTTCATGGGACTTCCTCTTTGAAGGGAAATATGGTCGAGAGTAGGTTTCACTGTTCCTAACCGTCTGTCAAGCCAAATCTATGGTGCGCTGCATTCCGGGTGCGTTACAGGAACGCGGGGGCAACCGGGCTCGCTATTGCTTCAGCGCCGCCGCCCGCTTCCGCGCATTGGCCGCAAACGCTTCTTCCTCGGGAGTCTCGGGCTTCATGGAGTCGACATTGGTCGCCACGTTGGCCAGCGCTCCCTCCAGCGCCGCCCGCGCCAAGGCGATGGCCGTGGTGAGGTCGGATGCCATGTTGGGGCTGGTGATCGGCTTCAGCTTCGCGGCGATCTCTCCTACTTCGGCTACGGTTTCGGCGACCATCAGAGGGACATTGGTGGCCTGCTGGAGGGCGGAGTTGATCAGCCGCGGACCGTCGGCTGATTCCTTCGCGACACGGTAAGCCTTCATCACCACGTTATAGGATTCGGCGTCGGCGTCTATGGCCACTTTGAGTTCTTCGCGCAGGGTGGAGAGGCGCGCAATGGCCTCGCTGAGTTGGCTCTCGTGCTGTGCATAGGCTTTCTTGCCCCGTGACATGGTCGCGACCATTGCGCCGAGCCCGGCGGCCATGGCGCCGCTGGCGGCTGCGGCGCTGCCCCCGCCCGGCGTGGCCGTCGGCGCGGCCAGTTGCTCGATGAATGGCTCGACGCCCGCTCGAAGTCCGCCGACCGCCATCTTCCCGCTCATCACCGCGGCGAGA
The DNA here is from genome assembly GCA_030040655.1 of Acidobacteriaceae bacterium. Lineage (GTDB taxonomy): Bacteria > Acidobacteriota > Terriglobia > Terriglobales > Acidobacteriaceae > Telmatobacter. The sequence continues at coordinate 3,153 of JASHTH010000817.1, forward strand.
CGATTCTCCAAAATCAGCGAGGAGTCAAAGTTCTCCACCTGCAGGAACCATTCGGCGGCCTGCTCGAGCGCGAGCTTGGGGATGAGGCCGACGATCTCGCTGGAAACCGGCAGCACTCCGTACCGCGCCGCTTCACGTCTCACGAACTCGAAGACGCGATGGATTGGGGTCTGCTCGAAGTCGGTCAAATTCATCGAGACCTGCGCCAGGCCGCGCACCAGGAATCCCGCGCCCTTCACGTAGCGCAAGCCGCCGGAAGAGAAACGCACGGCCTTGGCGATCTTTTTGGCGATCTCGACGTCGGGCGTATTGAGAAAAACGTTGTAGGCGATGAGGAACTTGCGCGCGCCCACCACTGTTGCTCCCGCCGTCGGATGCACCCGCGGCTCGCCGAAGTCAGGCTTGCGCGCGGGGTTGGTGGCAATTTCGTCGCGGATGCCCTCGAACTGGCCGCGGCGGATGTTCTCGAGGTTCTGGCGTTCAGGCGTGGTGGCAGCGGCCTCGTAGAGATACACCGGAATGGAGAAACGCCTGGCAATCTCGGCGCCAACGCGGTGCGCCATGGCCACGCAATCTTCAAGCGTGACGCCGTCGATGGGGATGAAGGGAATCACGTCGGCCGCGCCCATGCGCGGATGCGCGCCCTGGTGCTTGGTCAGGTCGATTAACTCGGCGGCCTTGCCCACGCCGCGGATCGCCGCTTCCTGGATCGCCTCGCGCTCGCCGGCCAGCGTGATCACGCAGCGATTGTGGTCGGCATCCATCTCGCGGTCGAGCAGATAGACGCCGGGGATCTTCATGGCTTCAACGATGGCGTCGACTTTGGCCCTGTCGCGGCCTTCCGAGAAGTTGGGTACGCATTCAACGAGGGTTGTGGACACGGCAAGAAGGATAACCAGCGCCGGCGCGAAGCGGCAACCGGAGGTCGTTCGGCTGCCGCTCTGCGCTTCGGTCCGCTCGCTACCAGCGATACACGGTCAAATTATCGAGGTACGCGGTGCCCGTTCCGCTGGAGCCGTAGCCGTCGAGCTGGAAGTTCGTCATCAGCAACGGAGCCCAGCCCAGCGCAAATTCGCTGAATACCGTCTCGTTAATGGGCTGCTCGACATTGTCGAACCAGACCGAGTGATAGGTGACGTTCCCCGAGTCGTCGCGCGAGTACCACACCTGAACGTGATGCCAGGTATTGGGCGTCCACTTGCGCGGGTTGCAGGAGGTGCCTTTCGCTTGAACCCAGCGGACCTGCTGGTTCGACGCCGTGCCCGCATTCTCCGAATAATCCCAGGTTCCGTTCCAGCCGTCGCACTGAAAGGCGTAGATGATCGTGTCCCCGTTGGCGATCACCTGGTTCATGTCCATCTCGACATTGGCGATGGTCGTGATCGGCCCCGGCAGATACACCCAGCCGTCATAGAGAAAGTTCGTCGGCGCCGTATCGTCGCCAAACGCATCGGAGAAGCGCTGTCCCCCGTCGTTGGTAAACGAGAAAGTAAACTCGCGCGCGAACCCACTGAGAGAAGGCGAATTGACAATCGACATCGAGCCCGCCGACGTCGACGACGCCCCGGTGCCTGTGTCGTGCTGGTCCTTCCAGTTGCTCAGCGCCTGGATGCTGCTCACCTTCACTGCGTCGGAAGGCACGATCGACAAAATCGAAGTCGATGCCGACACGGTGATGTCCACGTCGGTTACGCAGGCTCCTCCATCCGGCGACCACGACTTGACATGCAGAACGTGCGAACCTCCCGGAGAAGTGACCTGAGCGTCGATCGTTTCTCCATCGACGGCCGTGGTGCTTGGGTTCGAATCCAGCGAGTAACCCATCGATACAACCTGGCGGCCGCTGCAGGTCACCGAGCTTGCGGAAAGCGTGAACGGCGACTGCACGTCTGCTCCTTGAGCCGGCGCGGACACCGAAATCGATCCGCTGGTTGAGACGGGATCGGAAACGACCGTGATCGGCACATCGGTCACGCATACGGCGCCGCCGCTGCCCCACGCCTTTACCTTCAGCGTGTGCGCGCCGGAACTCGCCGTAACTTGCGCCTGGATCGAGGCCGCTTTCACGACCAACGCATCTGCGCTGTGATCGAGCGAGTAGGCCATCGAATCGATGTGCTGGGACGAACAGGAATCTGCAGAAGCTGCGAGATCGAAGGGTGAAGAGACTTCAGCACCGCTGGAGGGGCTGCTTACGGTTACACCGGCTAAAGCGGGCGCGGCAAAGGTTGCCAGCGCAAGGTAGAGGGGGATCTTGCACTTCATTCGAAACGTACCCACCGTTCTTTCCCGAGCACGCGCACACGGGATTACAAGATCGCGCTTGCTCGAGACCGGTAAGGCACACGAAGAACTGGAGCCCGAAAGCCTCTACTTCGATCTACTCGATCCGCCAACTCAGGATTAGATAGGCTGAAGCTACGGCAAACGAGATTGAGCGTCAACGACACTTAGGTAATCGGGAACCACGTAGTGTGATGGGCGTCATTTTTTCTGCCGCCCTGAAGAATGCAGCACTTCTGTGTCGATTCGGTAGACCGCCTGGTTATCTCGGCGTCTCGAGGGCATCTTTGGCCGTTATTCGGACAGGAGGGGATGATTGAAGGCTTCTTTCGGAGTTTTTCAGGAAGCAAGCGAGAATGACTGGCTTTCGCCGCGGGTTGAAAGGGATGGACGCTCTTCGAAAAGCGGCAAATCGCGATCCTGTCAATTCCGCGAAAGGTGCATCGCGACGGCGAGCTTGAACTGGCTGTCACGCCCTATTCCGCCGTGATCTCTCCTGCGATGCGGTCGTACCCGATTCGCGGGATCACGTGCCGCTTCACTAATTCATCGCTGCTTTGATACGGCCGGCTGTCAATCATCTTCTGCGCGTGCGCTGCGTCGATGCCGGGCAGCGTTTCGAGATCATCGACCGAGGACTTGTTGAAATTGACCGGTCCACGCTTCTTTCAGCCATCCACCACCCCCTGCACTGTGGCTTTCGCGTCCTGCGCGGCAGTCCTCGTCGCCTTGGCCGTATCCTGCCGGATCCGATCGGGAGTGGGACCCTGATCGGCGTGCGAGCAGCCACTCACCGCCGGGAAAATCACTGCAATGAGGAGGAACCAGCCGCGCTTCATACACCCCGTCGATGCGCTACCGAGGCCCGTTGGGAAGCATGATCGTGTGCAATTCGCTCCCCGCCGCTGGTCGACACTGCCCCTCCGGCGCTATCGTCAAGTGCAGCAGAGTTTTCGGCCGGCGCAAAGCTGGGCGGGAGTGGGTCGATCTTCCTTTGGGGCGAAAGCTCCAGACCAATTTTGGGCAAAACCGTACGGGCTAAAACTCGTACCCTCCATATTGACCCACGCCCGCCAGCGCACCTCGCCGGTCAGGAGGACAATCATGGCGGTCGCAGTTCCCACCATTCAGGCGCCCCGCGGCAATCGCCTCAACTGCAAGGGATGGCAGCAGGAAGCAGCCCTGCGCTGCCTGATGAACAATCTCGATCCCGAGGTCGGCGAGCGCCCGCAGGACCTGGTCGTCTATGGCGGCATCGGCAAAGCCGCGCGCAACTGGGAGTGCTTTCACGCCATCGTTCGCGAGCTCGAAC
>JASHTH010000112.1 GCA_030040655.1 Acidobacteriaceae bacterium
CCGCTGAAGGTCAGCGCAAACAATCTCTTCATGATTCAGGGCGAAAGAGTGCCGGCGTTGACTTACTCGATGACCGGCTTTGTGAACGGAGACAGAGCGAGCGCTGTCTCCGGCGTGGCAAAGCTCTCCTCGACGGCGACCTCGGCCTCGCCGCCTGGGAGATATCCGATCACAATCCAAGTTGGCTCGCTCAAAGCGGCGAACTATGGCTTCGAATTTGTCAATGGAGCTCTGATTGTTCTGCCCAGCAAGACTCCTTGAGGTGGGGATTCTGCTCCGATTTCGCCTCGCTGGATATGTTTCTGAAAGTTCATCGGCGAATGTGAGAGGATCAGTGGCGTAGAGAAGGGTGAGGTGAGCCTGTACGGACCGCAGCCCGCCATGAATGAACTTACCGATGTACTTGCGTCTCCGAGTTTCCGGATCGCGGCCGACGTAGATGCGGGCCAGCCATGTGCTGGATTCGCGGCGAATGATCTGGCCAGTCTTGGGGGCCATTTTTGCTTCCTATAACGGAAAAGCGGCTCGCGTGTGGCATACGCGGCCGCTGCTTAGGATTGGCTTTTATGGCCCGATCATGGCAAGGGTGACTGAGGGGGGTTCAGCACCTTCAGGGAGGTTGTTTGGAGACTCTTGCAGGGACATTTCAATGACTCGTGGAAGTCTACTGAGGATTGCGGTTGTTTCAGCTACCGCGGAGGTGTAATCACTGCTACAGAATCGTCTACATTGGCGGTGCAGAGGGACCAGGAGGTCGAAGTTAAGTTTATGATTCTCAAAGCGAGCGTCCAACAAGGTCGCACTAAGCCTTCTGGTCCCAAGCTCGAGTGCCTCCTGTGCTCCGAAAAACCACTATATCTTGAAAAGACAAGCATTCGGGCCGAGCGACCTGATGGTTGTAAAACGCCGGTGCCCTCCCATTAATAATGGGATCGATGCGAAGTGCGAATCCGGGAACGCTCGCCACACGGATGTTTTCGGGACGGGCGCCTTTCGCGCGCAAAAGGTCGGCGTCCATAAATAACCCGTAGAAGAAGACTTCGATGCGACGTGACATCATGTTTTTAATTCCCGCTTCTGTGTAAGACATCTTTTCGCTCGGCTCAACGGATGTACCCAAACGCCCCGCTCATCCTGAGCCTCTGCACTGACAGGACCCATTTGTCGGTGGGTTTTATTTGCGCTGCTCTTTGAGGTAGGTCTCGATATCCGCCTCCCAAAGTGGGCCCTTTTGGCGGTCGCTTTGACCAAGCGCTCGCACCTCCTCATTTGCCGAGGAGTCCAGGGCCGTACGAACGTACGTCACTTCCACGCTGGTGGTCGAAGGATCGACTGAACTGAGTCGTACATCCACCACGGATACCACGATGTCCGGGACAAACGAAACATACTGCATCCTTCCACCGGCCAGATCGAAGACCGTATTGACCCAGACGCTCTTATGGTGGCCGTGCTGGACTGCGAACACTGCGCCCTGCACATCCTCTCCGGGCTGAGGGTGCAGAAACTGGGGATTCCAGCCTTCACCGGCCCAGCTTCGTTCCCCATCCGGACCGAAGAGGGGCGCCGCTCTGCTCAAAGGTGCGTGGACGAGGAAATGAAAGCTGTTGCTGACGTGCGCCTGGGAAACACGTGTATCAGACGTTGCTGCGCTTTGAGCATTGTTCATGGCGTGAATAGCACACACACAAATGGCAAACGCGGTGGCGATCATCTGGTCTCCTTGAACTTATGGCTGTCGGACGCGCGCAGCGTCAGGCCATAGATGCTCTTGAAATGCTCGATTCTTTTCAGCGTCCGGGGAGAAAACGCGGACTTGCCCTCAAAGGCATGGAGCACAATTCCCTCAAGCAGGTCGCCTAAGCTCATATCCTTCAGCTCGGCCACCGCTTTCAACACCTTGAGCAGCCGCTTTTCCAGGCGAACGCCTGTTTGAACCCGTTCGACTTCGATAAGTTCCTTTGCATTTTGCATTGTTACCAATGTACCATGGTAGCATGTCAAACACAATTGAGGCTCACGTCACGCTGAAAGATTTCGATATGCCCGGGGCCTGCCCTAGGGGGCGCCTGCTCACCGCCGACACGATGAAGCTGGAGTCAGGAACAGGGTTAATTCGCTTTAGATAAAGGAGTGGGGGGAGCCGATGGCTGTTCTCCAATACGTTCATCTCGATGTTTTTACGGATCAGCCGTTCGCCGGCAACCCGTTGGCCGTGTTCCTCGATTTCGCGGGAATTGACGACCGGCGGATGCAGCGAATCGCGAATGAAATGGCTTTCCCGGAAACCATGTTCGTATTCCCTCCCGAGACTTCCGAGACTAACGGCGCTCTCGAGTCGTGCAGAAATTCTCGAAGAAGCTCTCGTCGGCGGCGAGGCAGCGCGCGTCGGCGAAGGGACGGTCCGCGCCTAACGCCTTCCCCACCGCGCCACTCATACCGGAGGCCGCGTCCCTTGATGCATGAGTCGAAAACAAGGAGTAGCAGAAGAACATGACCACATCTATCCCTCCGTCGGAACAAACGTTGGACCCCCAGGACTGGAGCGGCCTGCGAGATCTCGGCCACCGGATGGTGGATGAAATGCTCGAATTCCTCCAAACCATCCGTGACCGGCCGGCGTGGCAGCGCGTCCCGGACGAGGCTCGTGAGCACCTCTCCGCCCCGCTTCCGCAGGAGGCCCAGGGCGCCGAGTCTGCTTACCGCGACTTTAAGAAATACGTTCTCCCTTATCCTCTCGGCATTCATCCGCGTTATTGGGCCTGGGTTCACGGCACGGGCAGTCCCGGCGGCATGCTGGCGGAAATGCTCTGCGGAGCCATGAACACTAGCCTGCACGCGGGTGAGCAGTCCGCGATGTACGTCGAGCAACAAGTCCTGTCGTGGATGAAAGAAGCTCTGGGCTATCCCGCCGAGGCCAGCGGCCTGCTGGTTAGCGGTGGATCGATGGCCAATTTTGTCGGGCTGGCGGTCGCCCGCAATACCAAGGCTGGATGGGACGTCAAAAAGGAAGGCCTGTCTGGCGCTCACCGTCCACTCGTTGTCTATTGCTCTACCGAAACACACAGCAGCGTACAAAAAGCGGTGGAAGCCCTTGGATTAGGCAGCCGTAGTCTGCGCTACGTAGAAGTGGATGAGAATTTTCGCATTCGCGTGAGCGCCTTGCGGGACGCGGTTGCGGCCGACCGGCAGGCCGGAAGACTGCCCATCTGCGTCATTGGGAACGCCGGAACAGTGAACACAGGAGCGATCGACGATCTGTCTGCCCTCGCCGCGTTCTCCAGAGCCGAGGACCTGTGGTTCCACGTGGATGGCGCGTTCGGAGCCATTGCCGCAATCACCCCGGCCTTACGCCCCTTGCTCCGCGGCATGGAGCAGGCTGATTCACTGGCCTTCGACCTGCACAAATGGATGTACATGCCCTATGACATAGGTTGCGTCTTGGTGCGGTCCCCGGAAAAGCATCGCAGCACATTCGCCCATCAAGCGCCTTACCTCGACGTTCAGACCAGAGGTCTTTCGGCGATCCCCATCTCATTCAGCCAGTATGGCCTGGAACTCTCGCGGGGCTTCCGCGCCTTGAAGGTCTGGTTCTGTCTGAAAGAGCATGGCCTAAAGACCTATCAGGCGCTGATCGAGCAGAACGTCGCGCAAGCCCGGTACTTGGGAGAATTGATCGAGGCCGATAGCCGACTTGAGGTGCTTGCACCTATCCCTCTGAACGTTGTGTGTTTCCGCTTCAAGGGTGGGATTGAGGATGAAGCCCGACTCGACGCCGTCAACAACGAGATTCTGCTGCGCGTGCAGGAATCGGGAGTGGCTACGCCGTCATCCACCCGGATCGTCGGGCGATTCGCCATACGAGTCGCCAACGTCAATCATCGCAGCCGGCGCGAGGATTTCGAGACGCTGGTCCGCGCTGTCGTTCGCTTCGGCGAGCAAGTCGTGCGCGACGGCTAAACCTGGGGCAGCGTCGGAAATAATGTGTCCGGTCGGGCGTTGCCCAAGGTCGCCGCTCCCTGTTGGTCCCACCCCAACGACGAAGCCATGTCGTTGGGGACCCCGGTTGGTCGCGTCGACTTTGCGATCTTTCTTCGGCTGCGTCATTTCCTAAACCGCCATAGCGTGGTCCTCCAGCAGGATGTCCAGCCAGGGTTATGAAATGGATGAAGTATAGGCCGCAGACATTGCACGAATAGGAGGGCGCCCGCTTCGGACGCGACCGCGCGGTTCTGCGTCTAGAAAGCCCCTCTACCTCACGATTGCGAAACGAATTTATTTCTCCTAATCTCCTGCGCGGGACTCTCCAAGACCTGCCGGTCTCGCGCCTGCTCCGTTTCAAGAAGCCTCCGTGAATAGACTGACGTCGTCTACGGCCAGACCACTCCATACCGCTGACACTAGTCGGGGACGCGCCGTTCCTCAGGAGGCTCTTACGGCCTGGCGTCGATCGGGCTTGCGAACTTTGCCTCTTCCTTGCCCTCTCTGGCAATTCGGATGAACGCGGCGAGACTAAGGTCTACGTCG
>JASHTH010000818.1 GCA_030040655.1 Acidobacteriaceae bacterium
GACTTGGGAAGTTTCCGGCTGAGTGTACCGGCAATTGGGACCTATGTGCTGAAGATTCAAGCGGAAGGGTTTACCCCTTACCAGGCCCAGGTGAGCGTGACACCCACCTCGCCTTTAGCCCAGGTTGAGGCGACCTTGACCGTCGCCAGCCGGAATCAGACCGTGGAAGTGACCGCCGACGCGCTGACGGCGGAAACCACAAGCACTCAACTGGGCGAAAGTTTCGACACGAAGAAGATTCAGAGCATTCCGCTGAACGGACGCAGTTTTACCGACGTCATGGCCGTGCAACCGGGAATCGTTCCCGAGAACACGGCACAACCGGGCGCAGTCATCATGTCTGGAGTTGCATCGACACCTCCCTCAGGCGATGCGAACCCCGGCAATCTCTCGATCAGCGGGCAGCGCGAATCGTCCAATGGGTTTCGAGTCAACGGCAGCGATGTCGAGGAGGACGTCAACATGGGGACGTCGATCGTACCCAATCTGGACGCGATCGACAGCTTCCGCGTGCTGACATCGAACTTTGACGCCGAATATGGAAACTCGAGCGGGGGCCAAATCCTGGTCACCACGAAGAGCGGCAGTCCACAGGTTCATGGCAGCGTCTTCGAGTTCCTGCGCAACACGGCTCTCGATGCCCGCAACTACTTTTCGCAGGAGCGCGCGGACTATGGCCAGAATCAGTTTGGCGGCACGCTGGGCGGAGCGCCGTTCCAGTCCAAATCCGTGACCCTCTTCGGCGATTACCAGGGTACGCGCCTCATCGAAGGCATCGACACCGGGAATATTGCTGTGCCGAGTCTTGCACAGCGTTCCGGCGATTTCAGCAAGACGCTGCTGACCGGCCGTGTGAGCGGTCCTTACTGGGCCTCGCTGCTCTCGGCGCGACTGGGCCGCACGGTGACGGCCGGAGAGGCCTATTCACAGGTATTTCCGGATGGCCGCATCCCGCAATCGGCGTGGGCCGCACCGGCTCACTTTTTGCTACGGTACATACCGCAACCCAACGCCGGTTCCGCGCTCTTTGCCACTGCTGCCGAGGCCGAAACCCTGCAGGACGACAAGGGGGCGCTGCGCGCTGACTGGACGCACAATCGGGGAACGCTGACCGCTTACTACTTCCTCGACAATTACTCGCTCGATAATCCGTATCCCACCGGCACGGGCGGCGCCAGCGTGCCCGGCTTCGACGCGACCTCGAACGGCCGCGCGCAACTGGCCAGTCTGGCCCACAGCGTCACCTTCGGCAGCGCGGCACTGAACGAATTCCACTTAAGCTATATGCGCAATGACAACGCGGCGGGCCAGCCGAAAGGCGGCGTGGGTCCTTCGCTGGCGGAACAGGGATTCACCGGGATCGATGCGCTCAAGCCCTCCACGGAAGGCATTGAGAATGTCGCGTTCAACGATTTCACGCTGGGCGTGGACACGACGGCTTTGGTGCAGGCCGAGAACATCTACGAGACCAGCGACGCCTTTTCGCGCATCGTCGGCAAACACGGGCTCAAATTCGGCGGCGAGGCGCACGCGAACCAGATCAATACGCATCCCGATGTGGTCTTCAACGGCGGCTTTGGCTTCAACGGCTCCGAAACCGGCCTCGACTTTGCCGATTTTCTGCTTGGCGCGCCTTCGAGCTACACACAGGGACAGGCAAACAGCTTTTACAACCGAAACCTGTACATGGCTGCGTTTGGCCAGGACAGCTGGAAGGCGACGCAACAGCTCACCCTGAACTATGGAGTGCGGTGGGACCGCATCCGCCCGTGGGAGGAAAAGTTCAATCAGCTGCAGACGCTCGTCGAAGGCGAGCAGTCGCAGGTGTATCCCGGCGCGCCGCAGGGTTTGGTATTTCCCGGCGACCCAGGCGTGCCGCGATCGCTGGCCGCCGCGCGCAACGATCTCGCGCCCCGCATTGGCATTTCCTGGTCATCCGCGCCTGCAGCGGGCAGCCCTTTGGAGAAGATTCTCGGCAGGCCAGGCTCGAGCAGCATCCGCCTTGGGTACGGCATGTTCTACACCGCGTACGAAGGACTCTCAGCCGGCATCATGAGCGCCAATCCGCCTTACGGCTACACCTACACCTCTGCCGCGCCGCCGCTCTTCGAGAATCCGTTCCTTGTCGCATCCACCGGCGTGGATGCCGGCCAACGGTTCCCGCTTGAGAAGGTGGCCTACGGCGCCAACCGCAGCCATCCCGACACCAGGGTCGATTGGAGTCAGTTTGAGCCCCTCGTCGGCATTCCTGCCGTCGATCCCAACGATGTGACACCCTATGCCGAACACTGGATGGCCAGCTTCGAGCGACAGTTGGGCGCCACCCTCGCAACGCTGAGTTATGTGGGCGCTTCGTCGCATCATTTGCTCGTGCTGGAAGAGGCCAATCCGGCAAGTCCGGCGCTCTGTCTGAGCCTGGGCCCGGCCTGCGGACCGTTCAACGAGCAGGCCGCGCGCACTGCGTTTGGTCCTGAATTCGGCAGTGTCGAGCTGCAGCGAACGATCGGCAATTCAAGTTACAACGCGTTCGAGGCGACGCTCAACCACCGCTCGCACTCGCTCGAACTGCTGGCCAGCTACACGTACTCCAAGTCCATCGATCAATCGACCGGCCTGCCCGAGCCCGTGAATCCAGTCGACCCATCGCTGAGCCGGGGACTTTCGTCGTTCGACATGCGGCACAACTTCGTCGCGACTTCCAGTTACGAGCTTCCAAAACTAGAGAGCACGGGTCGCGCGTTGCATGCACTCGCAGGCGGCTGGGCTATTGCGGGGGTTGCGCGTTTCACCTCGGGGCTGCCGGTCACGCTGCTCAACAACAACGACACGTCGCTCCTCGGCACCATTCCCAACGGCATCAACAATAACGGTGTCGATACACCGGACTGGACCGGCTCATCGTTGCACATCGACACAAATCCGCGCGGCGGCCGGTTCGTCTTCGATCCGACGCAGTTTCGTCTGCCTGCACTGGGGACGCTGGGCAACGCGCGCAGGCGCTTCTTCCCGGGCCCCGGAATGGAGAACATCGACGCCACGCTGTCGCGCAGCTTCCTGGTCAGCGAAAAGCGGGCGCTCGAGTTTCGCGCGGAAGCCTTCAATGTCTTCAATCACGCGCAGTTCTTCGGGGCGGCGGCGGTGGAGGGCAACATCTCCAGCGGCAGCTTCGGACAAGCCGTCGGCGCCATGCCGCCGCGGCTCATGCAACTGGCGCTTCGTTACCGGTTCTAGGGCAGTTTAGGAAGCAGTGCGTCCGCTTGGGCGTTGCCCAAGGTCGCCACGCCCTGTTGGTCCCACCCAACGACGAACCCATGTCGTTGCGGACCCCGGGGTTGGCCCCACCCCAACGACGAACACATGTCGTTGGGGACCCCGGAGTTGGCCCCACCCCAACGACGAACACATGTCGTTGGGGACCCCGGAGTTGGCCCCACCCCAACGACGAACACATGTCGTTGGGGACCCCGGAGTTGGCCCCACCCCAACGACGAACACATGTCGTTGGGGACCCCGGAGTTGGTCGCGTCGGCTTTGCGATCTTTCTTCCACTCCATCCCTTCCTAAACCGCCATAAGAC
>JASHTH010000819.1 GCA_030040655.1 Acidobacteriaceae bacterium
CTGCTGGGCGCCATGAGCGAAGAAGGCCTGCCGGCCGACCTCTTTGCTGCAGGCGAAGCACGATGGCTGGGCATTCAGGCGGAGGGTGAGACGGAGATGCCGCGCATCCGGCTGCTGAGTGTTCCCTACGCTTTGAAGGCGGGCGATGCACAGACGCTGGGCGGATTGCCGGCCTCGGCGTTTCTACAGGCCCCGCCGAAAAGCGCGGGCGGGCAGGCGAAGAAAGATGCCGTGCCGCTGACGGCGCCGGCAGTGACCGGATCGGGGACGGCGGGCTATCTGCCCGTGTGGGATAGCACGTCGGACATCACGACTTCCGCGCTCTTTCAATCGGGAACGGCGCCGAGCGCGATGGTCGGCGTCAATACCGCCAATCCCGGCCAGGCGCTCGACATCGGCAGCGGCAGCCTCATTGTCGAGAATGGCGAATTGATGCTGCCGCAAACCACCAGCCTGACCAGCGGCGTGATCACGATGGGCGGCACGCCATTTATCTCGGCGTGCTGCGCGACGAACACCTTCAACACGTTTGTCGGGCTGGGCGCGGGAAACTATACCAATCCTTCATCTGATAACACTGCGGTTGGCTACCAGGCGCTGACTTCAATGAACTCTCTCTCGACCACTGAGAATACGGCGGTGGGGGCGACCGCGCTGACCAACAACCTGGCCGGGTCCTCGAACACTGCGGTTGGAGTTTCGTCGCTGCTGGTGAACAAATACGGCACCAGCAATACGGCGGTGGGCGCGAGCGCGCTCGAAAGCGTGGACGGTCTTTACAACACCGCATTGGGCCAGGGCGCCGGCTCAGCCCTTTCGTCGGGTTCGAACAACACCTTCATCGGGCAGGGGGCGAACGCGGGAGAGAGCACGTCGAGCCTGACTAACGCGACGGCGATCGGCTCCGGCGCGGTCGTAGCGCAGAACAACTCGCTGGTGCTGGGCGCGTCCGGGGTGAACGTGGGCATCAATACATCGACGCCGGCCTACACGCTGGATGTCAACGGGACGGCGAACTTCTCCGGGCTGGTGACATTTTCACCCAGCCAGACCTTCCCGGGCGGCAGCGGGAGCGGAACGATCACAGGCGTAACGGCGGGAGCAGGGCTCACCGGCGGCGGTACCAGCGGCAATGTGACGCTGAGCCTGACGAGTGCCTGCGCCAAGGGGCAGGTGCTCGAGTGGAACGGATCCACGTGGGCGTGTACGTCGCCGGCGGGCGGCACGTTGACGGGCGTGACAGCGGGAACCGGCCTCGTGAGCAGTGTGAATGGCGGGGTGGTGACGTTGAGCATCAACCCGGCGAAAACCCCACAGCTTTCCGAATCGAACAGCTTCACCGGAACGCAGACAATCAACGGGAGCCTGGCGCTGAAGGGAGCGGGAAACGGCGTCACCTTCCCCGATGGCACAGTGCAAACCACGGCGGCGACGGGCGGCGTTCCTTCGGGGTTCATGATTCTGGGCGCAACTCCGACGGCGCCGCCGGGATACACGCTGTCGGGCTCGGTAGTTACGGGGAATACGGTGACGGAGATGGCGCCGATGATTACGTCGCGAACTCAGCCCGGAGTAGCCGTGATGAACGGCACGATCTACGCACTCGGCGGCCACATCCCGGCCACGAGCAAAAGCAGCCCTTATTGGACCACCGCGATGGAGGCGCTGGACGTTTCGACGAATCAATGGTCCTCGCTCAAGCCGACGCCGTTTGTGGGCGGAGGGTTTGGCGCGATCGGCGACGGGGGCTACATTTATGTCTTTGGAGGATGCCTTCCCAGGGACTGGAGCTACGACATTTCGACAAAAACGTGGAGCGAATTGACGGCATTTCCCTACTCCGCCTGCGAATTCGGCTCGGCGTTCCTGCCGAACGCGACGCCGACCGGAGGGACGGTCTATGCCGCGGGCGGGACTACCGACTTCGGGGCGAAGTATTGGGACAATTTCGTCGCGTCCACCCGATATGGAATCTGGAGCAATGCGGGGCCACCCATGCCGACGGCGAGGGGGTACCTGGCAATGGCCATCGATCCGGTGGGAAATAAGCTCTATGCGATCGGCGGAGCCGACCTCTCGTCGTCCACGCCGAATACGGCGTCCATACTGAATACCGTCGAAGTATTCGATCTGGCAAGCCGCAAGTGGAGCACGGCGGCGTCGCTCAATGTGCCGCGCAGCCAACTGGGAGCGGCGTATTTGAATGGAAAAATCTACGCCATCGGCGGGTACAACGGGACTTCGGTGGTGAATACGGTCGAGGTTTACGATCCGGCTTCGAACACCTGGACGGTGGTTCCCTCGCTGCTGCCGGCGAAGGAGTCGTTCGGGACGGTGGTTTCGGGAGGGTTCATCTACCTGGTTGGCGGAGATGCCGGCCTGACAGGCAAAGATGCCGACGCGAACATTCTGAACAGCGTCGAACGGTACCTTCCTCCCGTGACGCTGTACACCTTCTCGAAGGACTAGGGCAGTTTAGGAAATAGTGTGTCCGTTCTGAGGTTGCTCGAGGTCGCCGCTCCCTGATGGTCGCGTCAACTCGGCGATCTTTCTCCGGCTACATCATTTCCTAAACTGCCATAGAGCGGAACGATCCAGACTCACGTGTCGGG
>JASHTH010000820.1 GCA_030040655.1 Acidobacteriaceae bacterium
AGGGATTAGGGATTAGGGATTAGAGGGTTAGAGATCAGAGGTCGGAGATCAGGGGTCAGGGATCAGGGAACAGCAATCGCAGGACGCTGAAAAGTTCGGGTTACGGGCAGTTTTGAAAGGGCACGGCTTCAGCCGTGCCGCAAAGAAGCGCATAGACGGCGGGCTTTAGCCCCTGAGGGATGATTTTTGCTGCAGTCCCATACGAGGTTCGCAAACGGTTTTGGGGATTAGGGATTGGCCCTCGAATGCAGGAGATAACAGGGTTCGGAGAAGGCGGTCGGATGCGGAGATACTTTCGGATGTATTTGTGGTTTTTCGTGCTTGCTGCTGCGCCGGCCCTGTGGGCGCAGGCGACCGACGATATCGGCGCAAAGAACGCGCAGCAGGCGCGGGCCGCGCTCGACAAGATGGTGCAGGCGCTGGGCGGCCAGTCTTGGCTGGACATGAAGAACGAAGAGCTGCAGGGTCACATCGCCGCGTTCTTCCACGGCCAGCCTGACGTTGGCACCACCGAGTTCTTTGAGTTCCATCAATGGCCCGACCACGACCGCTACGAGTACACCAAGCACCGCGATGTGGTGGGCTTTTACATCGGGCAGCAGGGGTGGGAGGTGACCTACCGGGGCAAGCACCCTCTGCCCAAAGACCAGGTCGACGATTTCATGCGCCGGCGCGCGCACTCCATCGAGACGGTCATCAAGACCTGGCTTCCCGATCCCAAGACGATCCTCATCTACGAAGGGCAACATCTGGCCGAGAGACATTTGTGCGAGCAGGTCTCGCTGATTTCGGCAAGCAACGACGCGGTAACCATCCTGATGGATGTGCAGACGCACCTGCCCCTACGGCGCAGCTTTCAGTGGCGCGATCCGGAATACAAGGACCTGAACACCGACGCCGAAGAGTACGACGATTACCACACATTCGAAGGATTTCCCACGCCGTTCAATATCTCGCGATTCAAGAACGATGAGATGGTCCGCCAGCAGTTCATTAGTCATGTGGAATACAACCGGCAGCTTCCCGCCGACTTCTGGGATGTGGACGCGGTGGCGCGAAGGATCAAGAAGTAACCGGCGACCTAATTGCAAATGAAGTTACCGCGCGCAACGCGCCTGCGGTCGAGCAGTGAAGCTTATCGGAAAGATCTTTGGGAATCACTCTTAGGTTGTATGAGTTGTCTGCGTTTCCCGCTTGCGTGGCAGCGAAGCTGGGAGTACAAGGAATGTGGCTTCCCCTGCACGTGAGCCGGACGTAAATTCCTTCAGGCTCCGGAAAACCGCAAAGATCGCGCTTGCATCTAACCGGACCGTGGTAGATCCCTTTGTCCTCATTTCCAAGTTGCCTGGAGATTGGTGTGGAGTTGCGCGCGCGCGATTCTGAAAGGCAGCGGTCGAGCAGTCTACGACTCGATTCGCGCAAAGCGGGGCCCGCCGGGCCCAGCCTCGAGCTTCTTACTGCCGTCGAGTTTGTCGACTCGGAATTGCAAATGCTTGGAAATGCACAGCACTACGATAGCCAGACCGGCTTGCCCAACTTTGAGTCGTTCCGCAAGCTGCTGGGCATCCTCCTCCAGGACGGGGCCGATGACGGCGAAGTGGCGGTGATCTGGATCGATCTCCTCAACCTGCGGCGAGAGTTCTCACTGCACGGCTGGACCGGCGCCGAATCGCTCGTTCGCCGTGTGGCGAATGCTCTTCGTTCCTCGGCCGATGACAAAACATTGCTTTGCCGTTTCAGCGGCCGCTGTTTCGTGGTCGCGATGCAAGCCGGCAAACTCGCCCGGCGCGACCGGCGACGGATTCAGGCGATCGTCGAAGCGCTGAAGAATGCTCATCCAAGTTTTCAGCAGGCAGAACCGCAGATTGCGGCCGGCGTGGCGTTCTATCCAGCAGACACGCGATCGGCGGAGGACCTGGTGCGATTCGCGAGCCTGGCGGCCACGCGTGCCAGCTATTTGAAGAGCCACGCCGCGATACCCTTCCATTCCTCGATGAACAGCCTGATCATGCAAGACCACCAGGTGGAAGTTGAGATGGAATATGGGCTGGAGCGGAGCCAGTTCACTACGGTCTATCAGCCGAAGATTGGCCTGTTAGACGGAAGCATACTCGGCGTGGAAGCTTTGACCCGATGGAATCACCCAGCCTGGGGACCGGTAACGCCGGGCGAGTTCATACCCGTAGCCGAGCGTTGCGGATTCATCCATCGCATCTTCGAATCGACCATGCGGAACGCCCTTCGCGACGCCCGCATGTGGTGCAAGCAGGGTTACCTCCTTCCCATCGTCACGGTAAACGTATCGGCGAATAGCCTGAGGCGCAGGGACTTTGCCGGGACGGTTCGGCGCATGTTGCGCGAATGGCAGATCGAGCCCACCCGTCTGGAGTTCGAGATTACCGAGTCCGTTATGTTCGACGATGAGGAATTATTCGCTTCGCGGGTGAGGCAATTGAAGCAAATCGGCGTGCGCGTTGCGATCGACGATTTCGGGACCCGGTACACCGGCTTCAATCAGCTCAGGCAGCTTCCGCTCGATGTGATGAAGATCGACAGGTGCTTCGTTCACGGCATCGGCCGTTGCAGGGATACGCTATCTCTTTGTCATACGATTGTGGCGATGGCGCGGCGGCTCGGCATGCGCACGGTGGCTGAGGGCATCGAGGAGCCGGAAGAGCTGGAGGCCCTTCGCCGGATAGAATGCGAGGCCGGTCAAGGCTACCTCTTCCAGCGGCCGGTCCCAGCGGCTGAGCTCGAGACATTCCTGCGCGAATGGCCAGGACGGATGGCAGGTTTCGGGTTCGAAATGGCCGGCGAGGCAAAAGAGACCCACGGCCTGGCCCGCAGCGTTTGAAGGCAGCGGCGAAGCGTCGATTGGGGCGAAGAAACTGCCGTCCAGACGCCAGGAGAGACGGAGTTGCGCGCGCTTTTCGATATAATCCTCACGAGCGCAAAGCAGTGACGCCCAGGCGCTCTGTGGAGAGCAAGAAGAATGACCCTCGACATCCAGGAGATCCTGGGTTTTCTTCCCCACCGCTATCCGTTTCTGCTCATCGACAGGATCGTCGAATTCGAGCCGCAAAAGCGGCTGGTGGCCATCAAAAACGTGACCATCAACGAGCCGTTCTTTCAGGGCCATTTTCCCGGCCATCCCATCATGCCGGGCGTGCTGGTCATCGAGGCCATGGCGCAGGCCGGCGGCATCATCATGATGCACGAGATCCCCGACCGCGATAAAAAGCTGCTGGTCTTCACCGGAATCGAGGAAGCGAAGTTCCGCCGGCCGGTGACGCCCGGCGACCAGTTGCGCATTGAGGTCGATGTGGTGTCGTTCCGGTTGCGTTCCACGCGCAGCGCTGGGGAGATCAAGGGCCAGGCGTGGGTCGATGGCAAGCTGGCTTGCGAGGCGATTCTGACCTGCCAGGTGTTATCGCGCGGACGCGAGGCGCGGGCGGCCGATTCCGAAGCCGAACGGGCGGAAGCGCCGGCCGAGCTGGTGAGCCGGAAGTGAGCCGTCATCCGAGCGCCATCATTGCTCCCGGAGCGCGCGTTCCAAAATCATGCCAGATCGGACCTTACTCGACAATCGGTCCCGAAGTTGTTCTGGGCGAAGAGTGCCGGCTCATCTCGCACGTGGTGCTCGACGGGCGTACGACCATCGGCGCGCGCAACCTCCTTTACCCTTTCTGCTCGGTGGGCGTAGCGCCACAGGACCTGAAGTATCGCGGCGAGAGCACCGAGACCATTCTGGGCGACGACAACACCATCCGCGAGTGCGTGACCATCAGCCGCGGCACGGCCAAGGGCGGCGGCGTCACCCGCGTCGGATCGAACTGCCTCATCATGGCCTATGCCCACATCGGCCACGACAGCCAGGTGGGCAGCCACTGCATCCTGGCCAACGCGGCCACGCTGGCCGGGCACGTGACCATCGAAGACCACGTGACCGTGGGCGCGTTCAGCCCCATTCACCAGTTCTGCACGGTCGGAGCCCACGCCTACATCGGCGGTGGAACGATCGTGACGCAGGATGTGCTGCCCTTTTCGCTCACCTCGTCGCGCCGCGAGAACAAGGCCTTCGGGATCAACAAAATCGGCTTGGCGCGCAAGGGTTTCTCGCCGGAGCGGCTGGAGCGGCTGCACAAGGCGTTCCGGCTGTTGCTGGCCGCGAAGATGAACACCACGCAGGCCCTCGAAAAGATCCGCCAGCTCGAAGGCGAGGACGTGGCGCTGCTGGTGAGCTTCATAGAGAAGAGCCAGCGGGGAGTGATCAAGTAGGGCGGGAGAGTTTATGTGCAAATGGAAGAGTGCGCTGGCGGTCGGATTGCTAGCAGTTGTGGCTCACGCTGGTCAAGCACAAGAGGCGGTTGCGGTCGACCAGGCGACGCTTGAACAGCATGTCGACCATCGCGTCGATCCAGTGTATCCGCCCATTGCCAAAGCAGCACGAATCGGGGGAACGGTTGTGCTGGAGGTTCGGGTCGATTCGAATGGAAGAGTCGATTCGACGAAGGTGGTGAGCGGGCCGCCGATGCTGCTGCAGGCAGCTCTCGACTGCGTGAAACAGTGGACGTTTCGCCCGTTTGAGCAAGACGGATCGCCGCAGGCGGCAACGGGCCAAATATCGATTCACTTCGATCTGGGCAAGAACGCGCCGACGGCGGAGGAGGAGGCAATCGCCCGGCGATACTTTCCACTGTCGGAACAGTGCCGGCAGGCCGTCTCGGCGCGGAGCGATCCCGGGAGTACAGCGGCTGCCTGCAAACAGGCCGCGGAGACTGCCGACGAATTCGGGCCGGATGTCCGGTTCATCGAGAAGCGGTCAGCATTCGTCTGGGCCGCGT
>JASHTH010000821.1 GCA_030040655.1 Acidobacteriaceae bacterium
CATCGCGACC
This sequence comes from Acidobacteriaceae bacterium, assembly GCA_030040655.1. Lineage (GTDB taxonomy): Bacteria > Acidobacteriota > Terriglobia > Terriglobales > Acidobacteriaceae > Telmatobacter. Next base: position 11 of record JASHTH010000821.1, read on the forward strand.
TTTGCGTTGTGCGGATTTGCCAATCTCGGCTCCATCGGCATTCAGATCGGCGGCATCGGCGCGCTGGCTCCCGAGCGCCGCAACGATCTGGCGCGATTGGGCGTCCGCGCCATGCTCGCGGGAACGATGGCCAATCTGATTTCGGCATCGATTGCGGGGATCTTTCTGGGGTAAGAAGGAAGCCTAGGCTTCGCAAACAGCCCTGTTTGAGCTCTCGGTGTTTCGCCCACGCCAGCATCGCCTTGAGAATTTTGCGATGGTAAAATCGTAAAGAGGAGCTTCCTTTGAGTACCGAATTCGGATCGGCACAGTTCAGCGGTGATCCTCAAGCAGCAAGCTTCACGCCTGGCTCCGAGCTCATAGAAACCGAGGCTGCCGTCATTCGCAGAGCGGTCGAAGTCATCGGCAGTGAATCCGAGGCGATGCGGTGGCTGGGCACACCTGTACGCACGCTGGGATATGCGACTCCCATCTCGCTCCTGCATGAAGCCAAGGGACGTGAGGAGGTACTGGCGGTCCTCGGGCGTCTTGAACACGGCGTTCTGTGATCTTGCTGTATCGCATTTCATCGGGGCGGTATCCCGCCAACAGCGGAGTGGGAGCGGCCCGATACGGCGGCCGTTGGAACAGAATCGGCACGCCGGTCATATACGCGGCACAGTCGGCCTCTCTGGCCGCGCTTGAGGTGCTCGTTCATTACAGCGCTTTGCCCAGGGATCACGTCCTAACCGAAATCCAAGTGCCCGATTCATTGGCGATTTTGCGATTGGAAGCCGATGAATTGCAGGAAGACTGGAATGCGGAAATTCCAACTGCGGCCACCCAGGATTTGGGCGAGAGATGGATTCGTGAAGCTCAAACAGTAATCCTCAGCGTACCCTCGAGCCTCGTTCCCACGGAAAGGAACTTCGTCATCAATCCCGCCCATCCGGCACTCAGTGAGATCGTCTTTCGACCTTCGTTGCCATTCCGTTTTGATCCGCGCCTTAAGCGTTAGCCAGATTCCGCAAGGCAAGCTAATCCCCAAACCTCGCCATCCCGCGCGCCTTGGCCTTCGCCGCTTCTTCCTCGCGGTTCTTGGGTGGCGCCGTGGTTTCAAGCGCCGTTAGCAACCGCGCCGATACTGCTGCCACTTCATCAACCGCGGCCAGAAAGACCGCCTCGTTCGCCTTCGATGGCTTCACGAATCCAGAGATCTTGCGCACAAACTGCAGCGACGCGGCGCGAACCTCCTCGTCGGTTACCGGCGGATCGAAGTTGAAGAGCGTTTTGATATTGCGGCACATGAGTTGTCACCTCGCTCGGAGACGCAAATCGCAACTTGAGTTTACCGTTCGACCGCGATCTGCAACCATATTCGAAAGACATGACCTACTTCGATCAGGTAATGGAGGCCGCGGCGTATCTGCGCGGAAGAATGCGAAGCGCAACCGGCGAATCCGCGCCGCAGATCGCCATCGTTCTGGGCTCGGGACTGGGAGCCGCGGCCAGCGCCGTCGAACGGCCAGCCATCGTGCCCTACGCGGAGATTCCGCACTTTCCGCGATCGACCGTCGAAGGCCACTCGGGACGCATCGTCGCCGGGCTATTGAACCGCGTGCCCGTCGTCATCCTGCAGGGACGCGTGCACTACTACGAGGGCTACACGCCGGCCGAGGTCACGTTCCCCATGCGCGTGCTGGGCGCACTGGGCGTGCGTGCGGCGGTGCTGACCAATGCGGCCGGTGGAATCAAGGACGGCTATCGCGTGGGCCAGCTTGTCGCGCTCGCCGACCACATCAATTTCACTGGCTTCAATCCTCTCGTCGGGTCCAATGAAGCCCGCTTCGGATTCCTGCCCGGCTCGGGCCTGCGCTTTTTCGACATGACCGAAGCCTATTCGAAGGCCTTGCGCGCATTGGCGCGCGAAGCCGCTCAGGAAGAGGGCTTCGAACTCGACGAGGGCGTATATCTTGCTGTGAGCGGGCCGAGCTTTGAGACGCCGGCCGAGATACGCGCCTTTCGCACGCTGGGCGCCACGCTGGTTGGCATGTCCACGGTGCCGGAAACGATCGTGGCGCGCCATATGGGCATTGAAGTACTGGGGATTTCGTGCGTCACCAACCTCGCCGCCGGGTTGAGCCCAACCCAGCTCAGCCACGAAGAGGTCTTCGAGACCGGGCGCAAGGTCGAAGACCGGCTGGCGCGGCTGCTGGAGCGGCTGGCGCCGAAGATCGCGGCAAGGATCGCGGTGGCCGAGGGGTGACCCTGGCTGCCGACATTGGGTTTCCCTCAGGAGCTGATACCCACGGTTTTTATGGGACAGAATGATGTACGGGCTAAAGGGGCTGAGGAAAAACTCGGCATTTCCCGCGGAATCGGTGAAAGGTGCTCCTCCGGGGCTGAAGCCCCTTCGATTCTGCTGGCTCTGTGCGGGGGTTAAAACCCCCGCCTCCCTGCGGATGGAGTCCTTCCGCAGGCTGTCGGGCCCGAGCTCCGACTGAGGCCCGTACCCTCCAAGATGGCTCGCCCGTAGCCGACCCTTCGCGGCTTGCCCCTGCCGATCTTGGTTCATTTTTCGAAGATTCATGTGAAACGCATTCTTTGCCGACATCACTGTTATTACGGTGATTGTGGAATGAGGAACTCTGCGATCGAAATCCGGCACAAGCTCGCCGGATGGCTGCGCCAAGGCGTCTCGCCGCGGCGGCTGGCGCTCACGCTGGCGCTGGGGTTCGCCGTCGGATGTCTGCCGGTGGTCGGCCTGCCGACGGCGCTGTGCGTGGTGCTGGCGATGGCGCTCCGGCTGAATCTGCCGGCCATTCAGGCGGCAAACTACATGGTCATGCCGTTGCAGCTATTGCTCATCGCGCCGTTCGTGCGGCTGGGCGGATGGCTCGTCTCCCTCACGCCGAAGCACGCCATGGGCGCGCGGATGCTGCTGCATCTGTTGCCCATTCGCGTTTTCTGGCATCTGGCCAGCTTTGCCGGCCAGGCGCTGCTGGCGTGGCTGGTGTTCGCCGTACCGGCGGTGGCTTTGCTGACCGTCGTTCTCACGCTGGTGCTGCGGAAAGTTCCGGCGCTGGCAGGCCGCGAGCAGGTCAGCGGGTCAGCCAGTCAGCAAGTCGGCCTTTCCTAGAACTGGTTGCATAAATGGCCGACGGCAAAGGAAAAGCATCCCTCAGGGGCTAAAAGCCCCGCTGTTTATGCGGCTTTACGGCGCGGCTGAAGCCGTACCCTTTCAAAACCGGATTTATGCAACCAGTTCTACGGCGGTTCCAAGATTGATATACCCGTCTCGGCTTTTGCCTGTGTCGCCGCTCCTTGGGGTCGCGTCGACTAGGCCGGTCCCGCTCCGGAGTACATCTATCTTGGAACCGCGTTAGCCCAGCAAGGTCTATCCGAAGCGGGCTTTCTTGACCGTCTGCCGAAAATCTTCGCCGGTCATCTCCACGCGAACGCACATCTCGGCCAGGCGCGAGCGCATGCGGTCGCCGATGCGGTCGCCGAGCGTTGGCTCGCGGGCGGCGCGCTCCGGATCGCTCAGCGCACCCGACGCGGCGGGCAGATCGGGATAATTCGTCGTGATGATCGTCGTCTGCCGGTCGTTGTAGCGCGTATTGAGAATCAGCGCCACCGTGTCCCAGACCCATTCGTTGGGCTTTTGCGCGCCCAGGTCGTCGAGCACCAGCACCTCGGCGGCGAAAACCGGCTTGAGCAGCTCGAGCTCGGTGGTGTTCACTTGCGGGTTATAGCTGTTCTGAATGTTCTTGAGCAGTTCGCGATAATCGCAGAAGAGGCCTCGGGCGCCCCGTTCCTGGATCAGCCGCCGCAGCACGCCCACGGCAAGATGCGTCTTGCCCACGCCGATGGAGCCGGTGAAGAGCAGGCCTTTGCCCGCGGTATCGACAGGATAAGCGTCGACAAACTTGCGCGCGGTCAGGTGGGCGCGGCCCAGCGACGGATCGGCTCCGCGAAACGCCGTTTCGTAGCCGTCCAGCGTGTACTGCCGATAACGTTCGGGAATATGCGCCGCGGCCAACCGCTGCTCTTCGCGCTCCATTTCCTGGCACTCGCAGGCACGCGAAACCCAAAGGCCCGACGCGCTCATCACGCGCACCAGCCCCACGCCGTTGCAGATTGGGCAAACCGCCATGCGAGTTCCAGCGTAGCGCAATCGGCCTTGAGTTGCCGTGGTGCAAGGGCCGCACCCAAATGTGGAAAAATGCGCGGTCGAAAAACGCGGCATGGAGGGGACGAAACGCAGATCCTTCGACTCCCCGCTCGTCCGCCTACCACCCCAGCGACGAAGACCTGTCGCTGGGGACCCCGGAGAATGGCGGACTGGGGGTCGCTCAGGATGACAGGCCGCGGCAGCGCGCCTTTATACGCTGCATCGCGACGGATACTCACTTCTTCGAACCCGGCATCATCTCTTTGAACCTATCGAACATTCCGGCCTTGGCCGGCGTGGCCGGCGATGGTTTTGAAGGAGCTTGCGCTACATTCGAAGTCGGCGCGGCGCTCACAGGCGGCGTTGCATTTGGAGTCGGCATCGATGCGGTTCTCGTCCCACCGCCGCCAGCGCCCTGCACACGCGGCGTGTCAGCGGTCGGAGGTTCGCCCACCACCTGGCCCTTGGTGATCTCCGGCGCCTCGCCATTGATGTTCTTCACCAGGATCGAAATGCGGCGGTTCGATGGATCGAAGGGATTGCTCTTGACGCGCAGCATCTGGTCGGCGTAGCCGCGCACCTGCGTGACCTGGTCGGCGCGCACTCCATCCTGCTGCAGCAGCCGCCGCGCGGAGTTGGCGCGGTCAGCG
>JASHTH010000113.1 GCA_030040655.1 Acidobacteriaceae bacterium
CCGGCACATCTTCCACCCGAAGATCGTCCATGCTGTACAGAAGCACTTGAAGGAACAGGATCAGGAGAAGCCGAAACGTGGGAAGCGCCAATCATCATGAACAACAATAGCAGAAAGTCTACCTTGCGTCAAGTGCATAATATTGACTTCTGTGGCAGCCGGTTGCGTAAATGTCTCCGGGTGATGGAGAGGCGTCCCTCAGAGGCTGAAGCCCCAATGTTTTTGCGGCTTTTACGGCACGGCTAAAGCCGTGCCCTTTCAACGCCGGATTTATGCAACCATTTCTGGCAACGGCGGGATCGCTCTACTGCGCTCCACCCACTGCGCTGGCCACGGCCCTCGAGGGTTTGGGCAGGCGAACGACCGGGAAGTAGCCGCTGCGCGTGCGGACCGTGAGCTTGCCCATGCCCTTGGCTTCGGCGAGAACCTGCACGCGCCGGAAGCCCGGCTCCGTGGTCGGCTTGGTGGAGTGGTAACCCAGCGTGTATTGGTTGCGGATGTCGCGCGCCACCTCGGCGGAGATTTCGTCGATCTGGTCGATCGATTTGGGAAAGAAGGCCATGCCCCCGGTTTCAGTGGAGAGCATCTCCAGCGCCCGGTGCGCGTGCCGCGCTTCGGTGCGGCTCATCTCGTCGCCGAAGAGCAGGCCGATCGAGTAGATGACCGGCCCGGAAAGCTGCTGCACGCGGCGGATGGTTTGTTCCAGCGTGAGGGTCGAAGCATTGTCCTCGCCATCGGTGATCAGCACAAGAACCTGCTTGGGCCGCTTGGCGTCGGCTACCAGCTTGTCGGCCGAAGCCACCACGGCGTCGTAGAGCGCCGTTCCGCCCCGCGATTCGATATGCGAGAGCCCGTCGCGCAGCTTGTTGATGTCGGAGGTGAAATCCTGATCGATGAAAGCCTCGTCGGAAAAGTTCACCACAAAGGCCTCGTCCTGGGGATTGGAAGCCTGGACCAGGTCGACCGCGCTCTTGTTCACCGAGGGACGCTTGCGCGACATGGACCCCGAGTTATCGATGACCAGCGCGATGGAGACGGGCACATCGGTGTGCTGGAAACTGATCAGCGTCTGCTTGACCCCGTCTTCAAAGACCTGGAAATTGTCGGCGGTGAGATTGGGAACCAGCTTATTGCCGTCGAGCACGGTGGCGTTCAGCACCACTTCTTCCACGTTCTTGTACAGGACGTAGCCCTCCTTGCCCTCCTTTGTCAGGGGCGACCCGACCGGCTCGGCGGCGTCGGGCGACCGCGCGGGATCGCGGTCTACGGTGAGAGAGGGAGTCTGGGTGTCGGCCGGTTTGGCGGGCGTTTGTTGCGCACGAAGCGGAAAAACCGCGGCAAGGAAAAGGGTGATGGCAGCGGCAAGGGCCGCATCACTGCAAGGGCGCATAATAGCCGGTGCGGGCATGTACGGTCAGCGGCGGCAATCCCTGCGGGGGATCGAGCTTTACCTTTACTTTACGCCACTTGCCGTCCCTGGTCAGATCCTTCGGCTTATAGCCGATCACATACTGATTGCGCAGCTCGGTGGAGATCTTTTCGGCGATATCGCCCATTTCGGAAAGATCGTCGACGCGGAACAACCGCCCGCCGCTCTCTTCGCTGATGTCGTTCAGAAGTTGCGGCCCGGTGCGCTCTTCGGGGGTGGGTGCGTAGGGGTCGAATATGCCGATCGAGTAGAGCTCGACATCGGACTCGCGCACCTGCGCGCGCAACTCGCCTTCGGTATACCGCGAACGGTTGTCGCCGCCGTCGGAGACGATCAGCAGGGCCTTGCGCTCGTGCCGCGCCTCTTTCATCTTGGCCAGGCCGAAGTAGATGGCGTCGAGCAGCGCGGTCCGGTGGCCGCTGCGCACCGTCGCCAGCCGCGCTTCGATGTCCTCGACCGAGCTGGTGAAGTCCTCGATCAGCTCCGGCCGGTCGTTGAAACCGATCACGAAGAACTCGTCCTGCGGATTGGCGGTCTTGATGAACTGCAGAATCGACTCGCGGGCGCGTATCAGCTTCGACGTCATGGAGCCGGAAAGGTCGAAGATGATGCCGATGGAAACCGGCGCATCCTCGCTGGCGAAGCTGGTGATCGGCTGCTGGACGCTGTTCTCGTATACCTGGAAGTCTTCCTTTTCCAGGCCCGTGACCAGCCGGTTCATGGGATCGGTGACCGTCACCGGGATCAGCACCAGATCCACGTTCATGCGAATCACTTCGCCGGGACGGATCTTGAGCGAGGCCGGTCCCGTAGCCACGGGCCTCTCGGCTCCGGCGGGCGCGCCGGTAGACGATGTGGAGGCGTTTGCCGGCGGCGGAGTGACATGGACCTTGTTGAGCGGATCTTCCTGGTCTTGCGCGTAGGCGTGAACGAGGAAGAAGGCCAACGCCAGGAAGGAGAGGCACAGCCCGCGCGCCAGAACCAATCGTCTCCAGTTTCCGGTGAAAAAGGCTCGCAGGATGAAAATCATCGTCATGACGAGAGAACAATTGTGGTTGATCGCGATCTTAGCACGGTTTGCGAACACCTGGCGCGGGGGGCGGATGTCATTGTTTTGTCATGGTGAAACCGTGCCAGCCCCGCGCTCTGGCTGACACTGCGCCACGCCCGCTACGATAGAATCGAGCGCAAGCGTCCTAAGACAATGGTCGCGGCAAATGCCGGGCCCATCGATCTATATTCTTTTATTCCCGGGGGAACAAGACCTTCCGCATGGCACGTATCTATCCGTTCCGCGCCTGGCACTACAATCCGACCGTCGTTCGGCTGGACGATGTCGTCACCCAACCCTACGACAAAATCTCGCCGTCGATGCAACAAGCCTATTATCAGCGTAGCCCATACAACCTGGTACGCATCATCCTTGGCCTTCCCGAGCTCTTCGATGCCGAGCGCGGAGAAAGTGTCTATTCGCGCGCGGCCCGCGATTTTCGCGCCTGGCGCGAACAGGGCGTGCTCGTGCAGGAGAAGGATCCGTGCGTCTTCGCCTACTCCCAGCGCTTCCGCGTTCCCGGCTCGGCCGCCATCAAAGAGCGGCGCGGATTCATCGCGCTCGGCAAGCTCCACGATTACTCCGAACAGGTCGTGTTCCGGCACGAGCAGACGCTCTCCAAGCCTAAAAGCGACCGGTTGAACCTGCTCAAAGCCACGCGCGCGCACTTCGGGCAGGTCTTCATGCTCTACTCCGACCCTGCGGGAAGCGTGGAGAAGATTCTCTATGACGGCAGTAGCGCGGCCGACTTCGAGGTGACGGACGAGTACGAAGTGGTGCACCGCCTGTGGAGGATCAGCGATGCGGCGGCCATCCGTCTGCTCGCCGCGGCCATGGCCGACAAAAAGCTGATCATCGCCGACGGGCACCATCGCTACGAGACGGCCCTAAACTACGCCCGGGAGCACGCGGGCGCTCACGAGTCACGGACCGAGCACAGCACGAGCCATTTGCCCCAGCCGCCAAGCCCCGAAGCGGCCGTGATGATGACCTTTGTCAACATGGATTCGGAAGGCCTGGTGATCTTGCCCACGCATCGTGTCGTCCACAGCCTGGACGGATTCGAGGCAGCGAGCTTTGCGCGCGCCGCAAGCGAGTTTTTTGCCGTCGAACCGCTCCAGGAAGGCGAAGCCGCAGGGTGGGTCGATTTGCTCAACCAGGACGGGGGAACGGCGTTTGTCGCGGTCGTCCACGCGGGCGCGTTTCTATTGCGGGCACGGCCCGATGCCATGGCGGCTGCTCTCGCGCCGCTTCCCGACCGCCAGCGCCGGCTTGACCTCATCCAATTGCATTGCGTTGTGCTGGAGCGACTGCTCGGGCTGACTGCCGAAAGGGTCCGCGAGCAAACCAACATCCGCTATCTCCGCGACGCTGCGGAAGCAGTGGAACAAGTGCGGCGAGGCGAGGCAGATATCGCCTTTCTAACCAAGCCGGTGACCATGAATCAGCTCCGCGAAGTCGCCTTTGCCGGCGAGGTCATGCCGCAGAAATCCACCGATTTCTACCCCAAGCTGTTGAGCGGATTGACGATCTATGCGCTGGATTAAAGCGGTTCCGCGGTGGCTGTGCCCCGGAGCCGCAGAGGCCAAGTGGCTCATTCGTCACGAAAGAGCCACCTTCAACCGCGCTGGAAGATGGACTCAACCGCCGCGGAACCGCTCGAGCCGTTCCGGCGGGACCATCGGGGCTCTCCTGGTCGTTGCAGCCGTGTTCGGGCCGGCCGGATTGGCCGCCGGGGCGCAATCCGCCCCTACGCCTCCACCGGCCTCCAGATACATGGTGGTGCTGGATGCCGCGCACGGAGGCGAAGACACCGGAGCCACGCTCGACGGCGGGCATCTCGAGAAGAGCTTTACCCTTGCCTTCAGCGTGAAATTGCGTTCGCTGCTCGCAGCGCGGGGCATCGGGGTAACAACTACCCGCGAGCAGGATGCGACCGTGGACGCCGAGCGGCGCGCCGCAATCGCCAACCATGCCGGCGCCCAGGCCTGCCTCAGCCTTCATGCCAGCGACAGCGGACTCGGCGTGCACCTTTACGTCTCTGCGCTGGCTCCTGCCCAGCCTGCCCGTTTTACGGCGTGGAAAACCGCCCAGGCCGCTTGGGTCACGCGAAGCCTGGCCCTGGCCGGAGTTCTCGACAGCACTCTTCAGCACAACAACATCCCCGTCATCCTGGGACGTACGGCGCTGCCCGGCATCGACAGCATGACTTGCCCGACCGTAGCCGTCGAGATCGCGCCGGAGAACCCCTCAGGCAAAGACACGACCGGCTCCCTCGACGATCCGGACTACCAGGCGCATGTGGCCGAAGCGCTGGCTGCCGCGCTGCTCGCGTGGCGCACAGAGGGGCGCCAGCCGTGATTCCGCGCTACCAGAAGATCCTCTTCGTCGTCCTGCTTGCGGCTTCGCTGGCCATGGGCGGCGTGCTCTGGTATTTGCTCGACCGCGCCCACCAGCGCCTTCTCGCCGGCGAGGACTCCGCACCCACCCGCGCGCCGCAGGTGGCCCCCGCCGAGCAAGCCACGTTGCTTGTTTCCAACGACGCCGACGGCTCGCTTATCGCGCAGGTCCAATCGCTGCCTTTGCCCTCCGACGCCGGTGCGCGCGCCCGCGCCGTGCTGGGCAAGCTCCTCGATCTGTATGCCGCCGAGGGCTCTACGCATCCGGTGCAGGGGGGCGCAGGCTCGATCGCGCAGGTCTTTCTGATGCCAGCTCAAACTGCGGGACCGGCAGCCTTGCCGGGCGCGCCGGGTAGACCGGCTGCTGCGGCTCCCTCGTCATCCGGCGCAAATTCCCCGCTGCTGGCCGTGGTCGACCTTACCTCGAAGTTCGCCGCCAACCATCCCTCGGGCATCGAAACGGAAACGCTAACCGTGCTTTCCATCTGCGGCACGCTGCACGCCAACCTGCCGCGGATCGCAGAAGTACGGTTCCTGGTGGACGGCCAGCAGCGCGCCACCCTCGCCGGCCACGCCGACCTGACGCGAACGTATCTGACGGCAGAAGCCGTGCCGGTGGACACACCGCATCCATAGGTGAAGTTAGCCTGGCCGGTAGCGACCAAGATTTTACATACGCACCCGGAATAGCGGTATGATGGGTTCAGCCATGCCTCGACCTGTCGCATACATTACGGCCCGCCCCGCTCCGATCGAGGTGCAAATCAAGCACTTGGGAATCCCGAAGGCCCGGCAAAAGCGGCTTCTTGCGATTATGGACCAAGCTTGGGCGCGTGTGGCCAAAGAGAAGGAAGGGCCCTTGGCCGGCTCGGACGAGGTGAACGAGAAATCCACGAATGCCTCTGCCGCTGATTAACCCCAACGCTGTCTTTCTCAACATCCCCTACGACGATGAGTTTCAACCTCTCTTCACTGCTTATGTAGTGGGGATCTACCAGCTTCGGCTCATTCCTTTCATAACCTCAGGCATTCCTGGGGGTGAGCGGCGGCTCGATCGCATCCTCGCGCTGATTCAATCCTGCCGTTATTCCATCCATGATCTGTCGCGGGTCGAGATAAGCCCCTCTTCTCCAGCTACGCCGCGTTTCAACATGCCGCTTGAGCTAGGCCTCACGATCACATGGGCCAAGATGCATCCGAAACGGCATACCTGGTTTCTCTGGGAATCGTTGCCCCGACGCATCCAGAAATCCCTGAGCGATCTCGATGGCACAGACGTATACATCCACTCAGGCACACCGGGGGGTGTGCTGGCCGAGCTTCGAAACGCCTTTGTTCGCGAGGACACACCGCCTCTTTCGAGAATGATGGATGCGTATCGTGCAGTTGAAGCCGAGATCAATCGGATCCTGCGGGAGGCGGGCAGCAGAAACCTCTATTCCGCGAGTGCGTTCCAGGCGCTTTGCCTCGTTGCGCTCGATGCATGGCGGCGAATCCAGGCTGATTTCAAAAAATGACTCCTACCATCGGCGTTTTCGATTCCGGCTTTGGCGGGCTCACGGTGCTGCGCGCCTTGCTGGACCGGCTTCCTCACGCAGGCTTTGCGTTTCTCGGCGATACCGCCCGGTTGCCGTACGGCTCCAAATCGCGGCGCACCATCGCGCACTATGCCGTCGAAGGTGCGCAGTTCCTGGTCCGCGAGCAGGGCGCCGAATCGCTCGTAATCGCCTGTAACACCGCCAGCGCGCTGGCGCTTGACGCCATTCAGGCTGCGGTTCCGGTTCCGGTGCTGGGCGTCATCGAGCCGGGCGCAGCCGCCGCCAAAGCTGCGTCGTGCACCGGCGACGTGCTGGTGATCGCCACCGACGCGACGGTACAAAGCCATGCGTACGCGGCAGCGTGCCGCGGGCAAGGCCTGCGCGCGATCGAGAAAGCTTGTCCGCTGCTGGTCCCGCTGGTCGAAGAGGGTTGGACAGATCACTCGGTGACGGCGGAAGTCATCCGCATCTATCTCGACGAGTTAGTCGGCCAGGCCGGCGCCGAAGGCCTGCATCCCGATACGCTGGTGCTAGGCTGCACGCACTATCCGCTCTTGCGCCCGCTCATCGAGCAGGCCGTGCCCAGTGGCATCCGTGTGATCGATTCGGCGGAGGCCGCCGCAGAGGCAGCCTTCCGCCTCTTCGACGGCGAGACCGCGAATCCGGCGCCCGATCTGCCGCCGCATCGCTCCGTCCGATTTTTTGCGACCGATTCAGTCGAGAAATTCGAGCGGCTCGGGTCGCGATTCCTGGAGCGCCCGGTGCGGAACGTGGAATTGGTCGATCTAGAGCAGTTCTCGAATTAACGTCAACTTCCTGAAAGCCGTGTTGGGCGGCGTTCTCCTGAGGGAAAAGCCAATTAGCGGGGTCTCTTCGCCCTACACTACTTCGAGAACCGGTACCGGGGGCTGATAATCTTTTTGCTGCGGAAGCGGGAGGGAAGCAATCCAGCATGATCGATTTGAAGGGCAAGACCGCCGTCGTCTTCGGCTTGGCCAATAAGCGCTCCATTGCCTGGGG
>JASHTH010000822.1 GCA_030040655.1 Acidobacteriaceae bacterium
GTCACGGGCAAAGTGCATAGCGGTAACGCGTCAGCCTCAGCCTCTCATTCCAATACGGTCCAAGCGAACAACGGCAGCTGCGTCCTTCCGCTATACGCGCCCAACCCGAAATGTGTGACGCCGGGCATGACTCTGACGGTGACCACCTCCGGCGGTCCGGTCCTCATCATGGCAGTCGTTGGCGGGGTGCAGCCGGCCAACAACGGGTCCACTGGTGGGCCTGCAGCGTGCGTGGCTTCCAATTTCTATCTCACTATGGATGATCAAATAATCTCCACACAATTTGTCGTGGCTCCCCTTATTGAATCCAACGCGGTCACCAATGTGGCGATGACGTCGCTGCAGGACCCAACAGCGGGAACACACACTTTCCAGGTGCAAGAGGCGGACGACGCTTCACAATGCGGCTCCGGCGACTACAGCCCGACATTCGTTTCAGTCGCATCTTCGCCCGGATTTTCGAAGAGCACCCGCACCCTGATCGTGCGCGAGCTCTAGCTGCCTGGCTCGCTTGGATTTGCGCTTTCACAACACCATGCAAGGGCCTTCATCGGCCGAAAACACATCTCGCCACATTAACGCCTTGGGGATGGGCAAGAGGAACATCCCAGTCGGAGGAAGTTTATGAAACGCATGACTACCCGCACAAAACATTCGGCGGTCGCGGTAGGTCTGACGCAGCGACGCACCATGTTACCGGCCGTTTGCGCTACCACTTTGATATTCGGTCTGCTGGTGTGCTGCCGTGGCGCATACTCACAGGCCGCGCGGCCGGGCGGTCATGCTCAATTCGAGCAGGCCTCAGCCCTTGTTCCTGCCGGCAACACCTGCATCCTTCACCCCGAAGAGAACGAGGACCCGTCGCAGTCCATGCACGTCAGATCGGATGCGGACGGTGTGGTTCGATTCCTAGCTGTGCGTCCGACTCTGCCGAGCAGCGTCGACCGGCTGGCGCTCGATTGCACCGACTCCCAGGGAAATGCCAGCACCTACCACGTCGATCTTCGGTCGGAGGAGACTTTCGTTCCGCGCCCGTTCAACCCGTCGCTCGCGAATTTGGCATTTCGGCCGGCACTGACCGGCGATCCGCTCAGCTTCACCCAGGACCAACTGGTTGAGGCCGGCTACGGAGTGCGTCCCGACCCGATAGAGGATCCGGATGGATACAAGACGTGGCTGGCCGCGGTGAGCGTGCCGGCGTACAAGCTCAAAGCAGCCCCTCGAGCTGTGTCGACGCCAGGGAGCTCACATCAGCGGGCTCCAATCCATATTCCCGCAGACAAGGCTGACTTAATCGAGCCGGAGGCGGTTTATTTGTCTCCCTCGGACTACTGGACTGGCGCTCAGATGAATGGTTCTTACCAAAAAGGTTCCACCTCCGCCAAGACGTACGGTTACGTCGAGAACCAGGCGAATTTCAATGTCCCCACAATAAATCCCGGCGGCTTCGGGACGAAGAGCACCTCAATGACGATCTGGAACGGGCTCGATAATGTTTTCCAGGCCATTGTCGATGTGGACGCAACATCGTCAATCGGGGACTATAACATTCACCGTCAAAGCTTCTATCACAGCAAGGCTCTCGGCTCAAGCCTTGATGAACAGGGAGCGGACTTTACCCCGAATGCAGGCGACGAAATTCTTGTTCAAGAGTGGTATTGCGACTCCAAGGGACATGTCAAAATGGCGGGCGGATTTGGGTGCTCGAACATGATGGACATCACCCAAGCCGTGCTTTGGGAGTGCGATCAGAGCAACAGCACGGACTGCCAGTCCTACCCGATTGAATCGCAATACCTGACGAATGGCGCTCTCGGCACATCCGCGGAGTACATCATCGAAGACGACACCGCCGAAAAGGAGGGAGCGGGAAATTGCCCGTCTGAAAAAACGAACTGCTATGACGAGTGGGTCGATTTTTCGCCGGTGGTAATGATTGGCAGCGCCCTGGTGGTCAAGGGCACGTCGCAAACGGGCAAGACCGTAACAACAGGCACCGATCCGGCCGTCCAGCTGCTGACCGACAACACCTCAAGCGTTCCGTTCGTATTCGGCGATGGGCATCTCCTCATCTCGCTCCCGAAAGGGGGAGGGGCAGTCAAGTGGAGCGAAGTGCATACCAATATCTACTATTGGAATGGCACCAATTTCGACAGCCTCACCACTCCGCAAGGAATGTCGAATGCTCGGCCGGGCGTCATCTTTGGCTGCGCAAGCTCAATTGCTGTTGGACCGAACTCGCACGGGCTGACGAGGGGAACCCCGTGGATCACCGGCTGCAACGAGCAGGCCGACGGGAATTATGACGTATACCAGATGCAAACCGGGGGCGCCTGGGTCTTGATGCAGGACGATGTCGCCACTCAGCTCGCGGTATCACCGGAGGGCGACGCGTGGGCGATCAACGCGAAAGGAGATGTCCTCTACTGGAACGGAAGCAAATTTGTCACGAACCCCACGGGTGGCTGCGCCACAGCGATTGCCGTCGGTCCGAATTCGTTCGGACTCAAGCATGGAACTCCGTGGATCCTCGGTTGCGACACAGGCGCGGATTCCAACTATGACCTTTACCAAATGCAAACCGATGGCAAATGGGTCAAGATACAGGACGACGTCGGCTACCAAATCTCGGCATCGCCGGTAGGTTCCGTTATATGGGCGATCGATTCGAGTAATATTCTCCGCGCCTCGATTGGGGGAGGGCCGTTCATCCAGCCCATCACTGTCGGGGAGTTTTCTCCAGGTGGCTGCGTCACGTCGGTTGCTGCCGGACCATCCCTAACTCCGTGGTTCACCGGCTGCTTTTACGCCGTCCCCATCTCTGGGAGTGGGGGTCCTGTCGTATACCAATTGGGACTCGACGACACCGTGCAGGAAATGTCGGCCGCCGGAGGAGTTCAGATCGCGATGTCACCGGAGGGCAACGCGTGGATCATATCCAATCTGAATTGGCCGGCAAACCCCTGATGAGTTTGAACGCTGGAGCAAGAATAGGCCACGTTGCGCCGCGAGGGCGGCGCGACGGGGCGAAGTAAAACTATAGCGTTTTGGGAAATGCCGTAGGGCGAAACATCGAGGAGGTCGCTTTATGTGGTCCCATTCGCAAGCTCTTTGCCGCATTGGCGCGGCCGCCATGGCGATCGGCGCCGCACCGCTGCTGTTGGCTCAGGCGCAAGATGTGCGGCCCGCCATCACCCTGGAAAACGGCGCCCGTGCTGCAGCAAGTCGTGCTGAAGCGGTTGCTCAGTTGCGTGGGGGCGACGGTGCATTCTCCGAGAACTACCGCGAATTTGCCAAGGTCAAAGTGGGCGAGTCGTCTCCGCCGGAAGTCTTCACGCTCAACTTCCACCATGCCACCGAGCTGACCGAGATCTCGGCCGTCAACGACTTCCGCGTTTCCGGCGGTACCTGCGCCGAGGGACGCAGCTACTCGGCCGGAGATTCCTGTTCGGTTGAGGTGACCTTTACGGCGCAAGGGCCTGGTCACCGCATCGGCAGGCTCTCGATCTCGCATACCGCTTCGGCCCGGCCGTTCCTTGTTCCCACGGGCGGCGATGCCACCGGCCCCGCCGTTAGCTTCATTCCGTCAAAGATCACTAAGGTCGAAAGCACGCTGAAAGATGGGACAGGGATCCTTTTAGACGCGCAGGGACTGACTACCGACGGCGGGGACAACCTCTACATTGCCGACTCCGGCAACGGCCTGATTCGCTTCATGGATTCGAGCGGAGTTATGAGGACCGTGGCGGGCGGCGGCACCAACGTCTCCCTTGCTTTTGGGGGACTGCCTACGGAAGTGAAGCTCAGTTATCCTTACGGGGTCGCCATCGACTTTCAGGGCAATGTCTTTATCTCCGACTCAGGAAACCTTGCTGTGCGCGCGATAAATACAGTCTCTTACCCAGACTCTATCTTTACACGACTAGGGGGCGGCGGGGGAGCGAGTACTTGCACCGTGTCAAATCCTTGCAGTCCTGGGAACGCGACCTTTAGCGGGGAACCCCCAAGCGGCATCGCGGTTGACCCGTCGGGAAACTTGTTTCTCCGGGTCGAGAATTCTCTCTTTGGCTTCCTATGGGGGCTGGCCCAGGCATGGAACCTGCATGATTATCTTGATTTCTACTACCTCCAGACAGCTATAGTACCCGAGGGGTTCGCACAGAACTATCCGGTTGCCGTAGATCAAAACGACGACGTTCTTTATGACGGAGACTGTCTTATCGTTGGCCAGAACCAGGCCTTCGGCGCATTGGCCAAAGGCGAACGGTTTTGGATCGCGGCAGGAACTGGCGTCTGCGGCTTTAGCGGAGACGGGGGCCTTGCCACCGGGGCCGAAATCAGCTCGAGCATTCAGGGCTTTGCGTGGGACGCGGCAGGCAACCTCTACTTTACAGACACCGGCAACCAGCGAGTTCGCCGCATCGATGGTCTCACCGGCGTCATTCGCACCGTGGCCGGGAACGGCGTGGCCGGTTTCTCCGGGGACAACGGCCCTTCGACAAGCGCCGAATTGAACACTCCAACCGGAATCGCCGTCGATTCGCGCGGGAATGTGTATGTGATCAGCATCCAAGAGGTGGTGGTAACCAGGTCATCAAAACCGGAGCAAGAGGCCAAGCCCGAAAGCACAGGTCCCGGCGGTCCTACTGAGTCCATCGGGCTGGTCAGGGAGTTCGGCTCGATGGGGCAATTGGAGTTTGCCTCTCAGGGAACAGGCACTTCCTCGGCAGCTCAAACGGTGATGGTTTCGAATGTAGGCAACGACGGGCTCAACTTCACCAATGAGGCTTTCACGTCCGGCAATACCGGCGACTTCGCCATCGACCCCAAGACCACGAGCTGTAATTTCACAGTGACGCTGCGAAGCGGCGAGAACTGCCTGATCGGGATCATCTTCACCCCTACGGCCACAGGCGCCCGCTCCGCCGTCCTCACCCTTCTCGACGACACCGTCAACGGAAGCAACGCGATCGAGCTGAGCGGGACGGGTGTTACGTCGGCTGCGGCGAAGCTATCGCCAGAGGCCATGACGTTTGCGGCGCAACCCGCAGGAACATCCAGCACTCAAATCGCAAAGCTTGAAAACTCCGGCGACGCGCCATTGACCATTGAGTCGTACAAAGTTACCGGGCCGAACGCGGCTGACTTCTCCGAAACGCACACGTGCGGAGAAACCCTCGGGGCGGGCGCCAAGTGCGCGATCGATGTGAAGTTCACTCCCACGGAAAAGGGGGCGCGCTCGGCGACTCTGAACGTAGAAACCTCGGTTGGAGTTGCAGCGTTGGAGGTGAAGGCCACGAGTAAGTAGGCAGCAAGGAGGAAGGAAATGCGGGTTAAACCCCAGTCCACGCTCTTTGAGGTCCCGCCGCGCTGGCTCGATGACGCGTGACCGAAATGCATCCGGACGCCCATACCATCCACCTGGTGATGGACAATCTGAGTTCGCACCACCGCCAGGCGCTGGCGGAGCGATACGGTGAGAGAATCGGTGGTCTTTTATGGGACCGGTTCACGGTGCATTACACGCCCAAACACGGAAGCTGGTTGAATCAAGGCGAGATGGAAATCAGCCTGTTCAGCCGACAATGCTTGGGGCAGCGCAGAATCCCGTCGCTCGCGGACCCGCGGCGGGAAGCGCGAGCCTGGAATAGAAAAATGAACCGGGACCGGGTCACAATCAATTCGAAGTTCACGCGCAAGAAAGCGCGCCAGAAGTTCCGCTACAAAGGGAACAACTTCATGCGGTCATAGACCTAGAGACATAAAAGAAAAGCCCAGGCAGAGAGTGTCACGTCTCCACCTGGGCTCTTTTGTCGACTAGGAGGAAGCTCCAAAGAAGGTTCCGCATTGAGTCAAAGGTTATTTAGGTCTTCTCTGCAAGTAAGATACACGCATTGCCCGCGCCCGAAGCACGTAGAACACTCGGCCTAAGCCA
>JASHTH010000823.1 GCA_030040655.1 Acidobacteriaceae bacterium
GTGGGCTGGCAGGGGCGAATCCTCAAATGGCATGAAGCAGAGCAGCGAGGTGAAACCCCGGCCGTACCGGCACCCGGATTGACGTGGGGAGATTTGAAACTCTTCAACGAGATGATTTACCAGGAACATCGGCTGCGTTCTCTTAAAGCTGTGTTACTGGACTATGAGGTCTTTCATAACCGCATGATCGCTCTTATCGAAGCCACCCCCGATGCAGACTTGGTGGCGGTAGGGCGGTTCAAGTGGATGGGGCCGACGTGGACGCTCAGTGACTATTGCCGTGCGGAGACTGCAAGTCACTATCGCTGGGCGCGCAAGTGGATCCGCCGCTGGAAGCGTGCACAAGATCAGTCTGAACATCGGACAGGCCGCTGATTGTGTTAACAGTAATGGGTGTTGAAAAAGTCACATCGATTAGCAGGATGAGATTCAGCAGAAGCATGTTAGAAGAAAGTGATCCTGCCCATGCTGTGTTGGATTCTCATCGTCGGAGGCCTGCTGATCATGATGGGGCAATGCGACCGCTCCGAAGCGCTGTTCTACTACTTCCGCCTGGAAGATCGAGTTCCCGAGAACCATCTGCCGCGGCTGATCGAGAAGCACATCGGCTTTGAGTTTGTGCGGGAGCGACTGAAAGACAGCTACAGCGACACTGGGCGACCGTCGATTGATCCCGAGTTGCTGCTGCGCATTCTGCTCATTGGGCGCAAGAAAATTGTCTGTGGGAAGAGCAACGAAAGACAGGAAACGGAGCTTGACCTTCCCGGCTTATTTGTTCTATATTGCAAAACAAATGAACCGTGGCGAACTTCTCGGATCGCTGGAGCACATCATCCTGCTCGCGCTGGCGCGTCTGGATGGTGGTGCCCATGGAATGATTGTGCGACGCGAGATTGAAGAACGTACCGGCCGCAACATCTCTATCGGCGCAGTGTATGCGACTCTGGAGCGGCTCGAAGCAAAAGGTTACGTCAGCTCAGTCACCGGCGAACCGACCCCAGAACGCGGAGGCCGGGCAAAACGGTTGTTTCGCGTCGAGGCTGCGGGCAAGCGGGCGCTGCAAATATCGGAGCAAACACTTCGCTGCATGACGGCTGGCTTAGAAAGCCGCTGGGAGGGCATATGAGGCGCAATTCGCCGCCAGCTTTCGCTTGCTGGCTTGTCGAATCTGTTCTGCCCGGTCGATATCCAGAGGCTATGCTAGGCGATCTCATCGAGGAATACACTCTTCGCGCCGAATCTACTTCACGACTCACCGCGTCTCGATGGTTTTGGAGCCAAGCCTGTCGTACTGTCCCGTCCATGGTCTGGTCCTCGCTGCGAAACCGAGATGGGCTCATCAGTACGAGCGTGGCTATCGGCGTGTACATCGTTATGGGAATGCTTAAGTTTGCTGCTGACTGGACGATCTCTAAGGTGGTTGCCCCGGAGCAAACGACGTACGTCGTGCTTGCGCCGGTTGTGTTCCTCACGACAAGCGCAATCGGTGGTTGTGTCGCCGCGCGAATTCGCCGCGGCGCAACGATGTTCCTCGCGTTGATGGTAGTGATTACGGTTGCCGTCTTGATGGAGCTACAGGTTTGCACAATTCCGGTACCGTGGTGGTATCAGTTTGGATTTCTCACTCTAGGGCCTCTGGCGGTGATCATCACGCCGACGCTTTTTGGACGTTTGAAAGCAACAAGGAACTGTCACGTAAATGGGCCCGGGACCATCGCAGACTAGAGATTTGCCCCAGAAAGGTAACTATGAAAACCGACTCTTGGAAATTGCACCGTTGGACCGTTTTCGGCATCGGTCTGGTTTGCTTTGCCGCTGGATCGCTTGCCACTGTCAGACTGGCCCAGCTACAACAAGTGAAAGCCGATAGCAATCGCGTCTTCGAGCTTCGCGTCTATCAGGTTGTGCCCGGCAAACTGCCGGCACTGGAGTCGCGGTTTCGCGACACGACTTCGAAACTGCTCGCCAAACACAATCTGAAAGTCGTGGGTGACTGGGTACCCGAGGGTGCTCCCGATTGGGACAATACATTCGTCGATATCTTGGTTCATCCCAGCAGGGAGGAAGCGAAAAGGAACTGGGACGCGATGATGGCCGATCCAGAGTTTCAAGAAGTGATCAAATCCGAGCAGGCCGACAAGCTGGTGGAAAAAATAGACTCGACGTACATGCGTCCGACGGACTTTTCACCGTTGAAATAGGGCGACCTATAATAGCAACTCACAATGAGGGATTGACATCGCGCCAAGCGGCGCTGATCGGAAAACTCGGGTTGATCTTCCTTCTGGAACAACGAGCGCTAAGTGAATTGCAGATTCACTCACAACAATACTAGGGGAGGCCTGTTGGTAGATCGTAAAGACCCAGTCCAAAGGTGTGCTGGAGCATCGCGCCACACGAGCCGCCTTTGCTTTGCGAATTTATCTTGGAAATGGTGTCGCGCAAGACCCGGAAATGGCGGTGCACTGGAACGGCGAGTGGGGAGGTAAATCGCATGAATATGAGTTGGGCGCGTTTTGCCCTGACGGTATTGACCGCCGGCATACTGTCTTCGTTGACCGATTGGCTGTTCATGGGCGGCGATTGGCTCTACAAGCGATATAACCAATACCCCGAAATCTGGCGGTACACGCAAGGTCAGGGAGAGATGAAGGCTATCGCGTGGTCGTCCCCTCTGCCCTTCCTCACCTGCGCGGTCTTCACCATTTTGTGCGCCCGCTTCGATCTCCACTCATACTGGGCGACTGTCGAACTGGCGCTGGCTATTTGGCTGGTTGCACCTCTCCCGTTACTCATCGTGCATGCGCTGTTTATCAAACTGCACCCTGCAATTGCGGCGGCGTATTCCATCGGGTGGCTAGTGAAATTGGTCCTGACAGCCGTGGTGGTGACCCTGATCCTACGCTAGGTCGCGGGAAGGCTTTTCAAGTAAGCAAGAGCGGTAGAAGCAGAAAGCTCGGGACGACAACGCTCTAGTCTGAAAGGGGTGCTTTATGCCCAACCGTGTCGCCGTTGTGACCGGCGCGAGTCGAGGCGTAGGGAAAGGGATTGCTATCGAACT
>JASHTH010000824.1 GCA_030040655.1 Acidobacteriaceae bacterium
GATTCCCTGGCAGGAGGGCGTTACGGAAAAGCGGTCGTGACGCGTCCTGCACCCAGGCAGAGCGAGAGCCGGGAGATGCCGCCGAGAAGCATGCTGATTCCGATCAGGATTCCGATGGCCCACTCGCTGCTGGATGGCCAGCTGAGCGCGATCATCAAGCCGGCCACCAGGGTCAGGATGCCATCGACGATCAACCATCCCGAACCGCGCAGGGCACGCTGGTGGAAGCCGGCGACTATCTCCAGCACACCGCGCACGAAAAGATAGACGGAAAGCAAAAGCGTCAGGGTGGCCAACGCCGAAACCGGGCGTAGGAAGAGAAAGATACCCAGCACCAGGTACAGGAGCCCGATGAGGATTTCCCAGATCACGCCCCTGGTCGAGCGCACATGCCAGGCGAAGACAAGATGGAAAACGCCGCTCAGGGTCAGCAGCCACGCAATCAGCACCGCCACGGCGATGCCTGCGAGCGGTGGTACCAGGATGGCCAGAATTCCCGCCACGATCATAAGAAGGCTGAGGGCGATTCCCCATCCGATCGATTTCTTCAAGATGCCAGGCGCTGTCGTGCTCACGGTTCTTCCTCTCTCTTTTCGGGGCGTGGTTGGCGTGGCCCGGAGTGACCCGATCCGTGATCGGCGCCGGCCTGCCGGCGATTCAACTGCTTCTAATAGATGTGCGGGCGGCGCGCCGGTCACGGAATTGCCGCCGTGGACTCTCCGAACCGCCCGCGGGTTCGCGTCCGCTGTACGGTTCATGTTATTCTCACACCAGACACTTGAGAGTGGACCAAGACGAAAGAGGAGCAACACACGCCGTGCTGGCGACTGCAAAGAAGACTGACCTGATTCGACGCTTCCGCACCCATGAAACGGATACCGGTTCCCCCGAGGTCCAGATTGCAATTCTGAGCGAGCGGATTGGCGAACTGACCGAGCACTTCAAGACCCATAAGAAGGATCACGCTTCGCGCCGTGGACTTCTCATGCTCGTCAGCAAACGCCGCCGCCTGCTGGACTATCTGAAGACGCACGATTCGGACCGCTACCGCGACGTAATCGGCAAACTCGGGCTCCGCAAGTAAAGCAGGAAGCCCATCTTGACCCGGAAGCGCCCAGACCGGATTTTGGTCACGGCCCCGATCTCAACCACACCGAGGGGCCATGGTGTACCTGGCAAACTGCACAAGAAGCCGGGACCTGCGCACAGGTATCGGCTCAATTCGGCGACCAGAGCTTCCGCTGGTTTGCGCGGCGTGATGCATCGCTGCACGCGTCGGCTTTGCGCCGCCGGGCAACGCGCCGTCGCGGGCGGCCAGCCTACAACTTTCCCAATCGAAAAAGCGAAACGAGGACCCTGTTATGTCGAAGCATGAAGTAGCCGTCGAGCTTGCCGGCGGAAAGCGGCTGGTTTTTGAGACCGGACGCCTGGCCAAGCAAGCCTCCGGCGCCGCCCTGGTCACTCTGGGCGACACCGTGGTACTGGCCACCGCCGTGGCCTCGCCCGACCCTCGGGAAGGTATCGATTTCTTTCCCCTTACCGTGGATTACCGCGAGTACACCTACGCCGGCGGCCGCATCCCCGGCGGATTTATTAAACGCGAGGGCCGCCCCAGCGAGAAAGAGATCCTCACCTCGCGCATGATCGATCGTCCCATCCGCCCGCTTTTCCCCGACGGCTTCCGCAACGAAACCCAGATCATCGCGCTGGTTTTTTCCGCCGACAAGGAGAACGATCCGGACGTGGTCAGTATCAACGCCGCTGCCGCCGCCCTGGCGCTCTCCGATGTACCTTTTGGCGCTACGGTCGGCGCCGTGCGCGTGGGCCGCGTCGACGGCCAGTTCGTCATCAACCCCACCTATCTTGAGCGCGCCGAAACCACAGTCAACATC
This sequence comes from Acidobacteriaceae bacterium, assembly GCA_030040655.1. Taxonomy (GTDB): domain Bacteria; phylum Acidobacteriota; class Terriglobia; order Terriglobales; family Acidobacteriaceae; genus Telmatobacter. The sequence continues at coordinate 1,893 of JASHTH010000824.1, forward strand.
ATGGTGGTCGGGCATAAGGACGGCATCGTGATGATCGAGGCCGGCGCCAGGGAAGAGAGCGAAGAGGTCGTTCTCGGCGCCATCGAATTTGCCCACACCGAGATCAAGAAGATCGTTGCGGCCATCGACCAACTTGCCTCTGCGGCAGGCAAACCGAAGCACGCCTTCACGCCTCCGGAATTCGACGAAGTCTACTACCACGAGCTCAAAGCCAAGGCCGGCGACCGGCTCAAGGACGCGCTGGACACCAGGACGCATGGCAAGACGGAGAGCTACGCGCTCGTCAAGCAGATTAAGGACGAGCTCGCCGCCGAAATCCCGGCGGACGACACGACCGGTGCCAAGAAGAAGCTCGCCCACTATTACGAAATTCTCCGCGAGCGGCTCTTCCGCGAGCAGGTCACCAAGGACCGCATCCGCCCCGACCGTCGCGCCTTCGACGAGATCCGCCCCATCAGCATCGAGACCAGCGTTTTGCCTCGCACGCATGGTTCGGCGCTCTTTACGCGCGGCGAAACCCAGGCGCTGGTTACGGCCACTCTGGGCACACCCGACGAGGGCCAGCGCCTCGAGTCGTTCGAGGGCGAGCTCAAGAAGAGGTTCATGCTCCACTACAACTTTCCGCCCTTCAGCGTAGGAGAAACCGGACGTATGACCGGCGTGGGACGGCGCGAGGTGGGCCATGGCGCTTTGGCCGAGCGGGCCATCTCTGCGGTTCTGCCCGGTGAAGACGAATCGCAATACGCCATCCGCGTCGTCTCCGACATCCTTGAGTCCAACGGATCTTCGTCGATGGCTTCGGTCTGCGGCGCGAGTTTGGCTCTATACGA
>JASHTH010000114.1 GCA_030040655.1 Acidobacteriaceae bacterium
GTAGAAGAACATGCCTACCGGCTGGTCTTCGCCAGCTCCGGGCCGAGAAAATCCTCCACCGACATGCCGGCCATCAGGTCTTCGGCTTGGGTATCGGCTGGCTCCGGTAGCTTTCCCGCAGCCATTTCGGGAGCCAGGTAGTTCTCCGTAAGGCCGTTGCGAAGCAGTTCGAAGGCGCGCTCCGGCGTATCGGCATATTGAATCAGCTCGATATCCTTGGGCGAGATGGCGCCGGTCTCGACCAGAGCCTCAAGGTTGAAGACGCGCTTCCAGTACTCCGACCCGTAGATGACGACGGTGATCTTCTTGGCCAGCTTCTGCGTCTGCGCCAGCGTGAGGATCTCGAACATCTCGTCCAGCGTGCCGAACCCCCCGGGAAAGACCACCAGCGCCTTGGACAAGTACGCAAACCACAGCTTGCGCATGAAAAAGTAGTGGAACTCGAAGTTCAGGCCCGGCGTGATGTAAGGGTTGGGCGCCTGCTCGAACGGCAGGCGGATGTTGAGCCCAATGGTCTTGCCGCCCGCCTCCCAGGCGCCGCGGTTGGCCGCCTCCATGATGCCGGGACCGCCCCCGGACATGACCACGAACCGGTGCCGCTTGGAGGGAATCGTCTTGGCCCACGACGTGAGCAGTTGCGCCAGCCGTCGCGCGTCCTCGTAGTAGCGAGCCATCTCGAGGGCCGCAACGGCCCGTTTGCGCTGTAGCGTGGTCGCTTGGCCGGCGGCAATTTGGGGCGGGCTGGCGGGCTGCTCCTCGCTGGGAGCCGGCCGGGTGGAACCCGTATTCTCCAGCAGCTCGAGGGCCTGGTCGGCTTCTTCGCGTCCGCGGAAACGCGCCGAGCCGAAGAAGACCACCGTGTCCTGGATCTGCTCGCGGCGAAAGCGCGCCAGCGGCTCGACGTACTCGGCCACAATGCGCAGCAGCCGTCCGTCGGGGCCATTCACAAAAGCGAGGTTTTCGTAAGCCAGCGGCGCGCGTTCCAGAGGCGGCGGGCCGCCGTTGGGCGGCGGGACAGGCGGGATCTGGGCGGCTCCGGCATCGCCCCGGGCGCGAGGACCATCGCTCTTGCGATCCCTCAGACCTTCAGAAGCTGCGCCTGCATTCACCTGATCCACCGAGCGGCGGCTGACCGGCGATTGTCGCGCTGCGGCGCCGACGTTTGCCGATCCCGGCTCGCGATTCCCTAATCCCTGTTCCCTGTTTTCTATTCCTTCTTCCATCTCACTCGTCTCGTGCATAGATGGCGTCGCGAAACGCAATCCACAGATTCAAAAGGCCCAGCCCCGAAACCACGCCGCGAACCGCGCCGTTGGCGGCAAAGATCGCCAGCGTGGGAAATTGCAAGAACAAGGGGTTCTGATCCCAGAACATAGGCCACCATGGGGCCACAAACACAGCCAAGCCGATATACATGCGCAATAGCACGCGGATAAACAGCTCCGAACGCTCTAGCCACCGGGGGATACGCTGGTGATGCCGGTGAGCCTGGGATGGGCGTATAGGCTCCGGTCCCGGGTCGAGCCCGGACGGAGCGCCAAGGGCAGGCACAGGCCCCGAAGCCGGGCTCACGGGCAACGGATGCGACGTCACTTCCGGCTGCTGGGACATTCTCAGGATTCGCACGCCGCCCCCCGCGTCTCAGATCGACTTTCCAATGATCTAATGGCTCGCACTGCCGGGACGGCAACTCGAAACTCTGGAAAAACAGCCCGGCAGGCATTCGACCGGATCGCGTCGAGACGCGGCCCGGCGCGGGGACGCCGTACTCAAACGGTAACACAGCGAGGATGCGAAATGCTGTCGGCCGCAGCGTCGCGGAGCAGGCAGGTTCCCGGATCGGATGAGAATCGTCCGGCTTCAGGGGTTCTTGCGGATGTACTCCATCTTGAAATCGACGGTCCAGGTTGCGCCGCGATGGGTCGACTTTTCCCAATTCTGATCCACCGTCGTATCGTTCGCTCGCACAAGGCGCAAGTCGGATCATTGTCGTCTGCCCACTTGGCCCGCGTCCGTATCCGGACGAAGGTGTTCGAAGATGAACATTCCCACTGGATGGCGGCGCCGCCTTCCGTGGCTAAGAAACTCGATATGTTGTACTTTCAGGCAATCGACTTTGGAAATACCAATGCTTTGGTAATGAATTGGTTTCCCGAACCCTCTTGCAGCATAGTCAATGGCAAGGAGACGGAACGATGACTTCGCTTTGGATTCAGGATCTGCGCTACGCCCTGCGCCAGCTTCGCCGCTCGGGATCGTTCACCGCGGCCGTGATTCTCACGCTGGCCGTGGGGATCGGCCTGAACGCGGCGATCTTCACCATCGTGGACTGCGTGTTGCTCAAGCCCCTGGGTTACCACGACGCAGACCGGATCTACTCAATTAACACGCGGAACCTGCGCGAGGAACGGTCGTTTGCCAAGATCGGCGGCGAAGATTACGTCGACTTGGCCGCGCGGGTCAAATCGCTCCAGTCGGTCGCCTACTACAACAACGGCGAGGATGGGCTGCAGCTGAACGGCCACTCGTATTACCTGAACCTGGCCGTCGTGAGCCCGCAGTTTGGCGCGGTGATGGGCGTGGAACCCGCTGCCGGAAGGCTCTTCCACAACGATGTCGATGGCTCCGACGCGCTGATTGCGAACTCCTTTGCGCAGGAGCATTTCGGCTCCGCGCAGGCTGCCGTCGGCCAGGCATTGAACTACGACCGGCGCACGCGAACCATCGTAGGAGTTCTGCCGGACGGATTCTCGTTTCCTGAAAAAACCGTCGTGTGGATCGAGCAGCCGGCGAAGCCTGAGGTTCCCAGCCGCACGGCCTACAACCAGCGGGCGATCGGCAAGACGAAGCCGGGTCTCTCCGCGGCGCAGTTGAATGCCGAGCTGGGAACGCTTTCGCGCCAGTTGCAGGCGGCGTATCCCGAAGACCGGGAAAAGGCGCTCGAAGCCGTTCCCTTGCAGGATCAGATCGTCGGATCCATTCGTCCCATCCTGCGGCTGTTGATGGGCTCGGCCGCGCTGGTGCTGCTGATCGTCTGCGCCAACATCGGGCACCTGCAGCTGGTGCGCTCCACGCGCATGCAGCGCGACGTTTCGATTCGCACGGCGCTGGGAGCGACGCCGGGCGCGGTGGTTCGCCGGGTGCTTCTCGAGTCGCTGCTGCTGGCCGCGGGCGGTTGCGCGGCGGCGCTTCTGATAGCGGCTCCGGCACTCCGCGTGCTCACGCTGATGGCGCCGGCGGAGACGCCGCGGCTGGGCGATGTGCAGTTGAACACCGATGTGTTGCTGTTTTCGTTCGTCGCGAGTCTCGCCACAATGGTCGTGACCGCGCTGGTTCCGGCGTGGCGTTCGTGGCGCACCACCCCGGCGGCGATCCTGAAGCTCGAGCAGACAGGCGCGAGCGGCAGCGCGCATTCGCAGCGGCTGCGCGACGGGCTGATCGTCGGCCAGGTGGCGCTTACGCTCACACTGAGCGTGGCTTCGGTGCTGCTAGTGCGGCAGATGATCGCCGAGGCCAACCAGTACCTCGGCTTCGATGCCGACAACCTGGTGCTGCTCGACACGCATTCGCCCTATCCCGCTGCCGGGCAAGAACAAACCGCAGTGGTGCGGCTGCAATCGATGCTGGATGCGATTGCCACGGTCCCCGGCGTGAAGGCTGTGGCCGCCGACAGCGGCGTGCCCATGGGCGGGGGCGCCAGCGATGTCGGCTACGCGATTCGCGGGCGAACGGAATTCAAGGAGGGCGTCGTGCTGCCTGACGCCGATATTCAGCCGGTCACGCCAGGGTACTTCCGCACCATGGGGATTCCGCTGCTGAGCGGCCGCTGGTTGTCCGATTCCGACACGCAAGCCAGCGCGCCCGTGGTTTTGGTGAGCGCGGACCTGGCGCGGCAGCAGTTTGCGGGAATTAACCCCATCGGCCAGCAGATCATGAACGGCTACGACCTTTACAGCTTCGCCAAATGGACGACGATTGTGGGCGTCGTCGGCAGCGTGCGCCAGGATTCGCCCGCTTCGCCGCCGGCGCAGACCCTCTACGTGCCCATTGCGCAGCACGCCTTCCGCGCCGCCGAGGCGCAGATCGTGGTGCGCACGGCGCGCGACCCGGCGGTGATGATCGAGGCGCTCGAAAGGCTGCTGCAGCGCCGGTTCCCGCTGGCAGCCGTGAGCGCGACCACGATGCGCGAAGCGGTGGGCGAGTCGGAGCGCGCGCAGCGCTTCCGCACCATGCTGTTGAGCGGCTTTGCGGTCATCGCCATTCTTTTGGCGGCCGTGGGAATGTACGGCGTGACGGCCTACAGCGTCGCGCAGCGGCGGTTTGAGATCGCGCTGCGCTTCGCGCTGGGCGCTCGCCGCGGCCAGATTCTGGCGATGACCTTGCGCGGCGGCGTGGGCGTGGCGGCGATCGGCATCGCGCTGGGCCTGGCGCTGACCTTTGCCACGCTGCGCATCTACGGCAGCCAATTCGGCAAACTGCCGGCCTTCGATGCGGCCTCCTATGCAATCGCCGTGCTGGGAGTGCTGGCGGTCTCGGCGGCCGCAGTGCTCGTTCCCAGCCGCCGCGCGGCGCAAGTGGAGCCGATGCAGGTACTGCGGGGAGAGTGAGCAGAGTTGAAGCTCATTTGATTCCAGCCCGCCATCGAGCGTATTTTGTGGGTGTGCACGGCGATTCGTTTTGTCCTTGACTCGACCGTTTTCCGGATCGTCGATCGGAGGATCCTATGAAGCGCACGATTGCGATTTCGATGGCACTGCTTGCCTGCTCAGCCTGGACGGCAGCCCAGGCGGTCGATCAGTACCATGCGCAGACGTTCAGCCCTCAGGCGGCGCAGTCTCAGCCCCTCGATCAATACCATCTTCAGAAATTCAATCCGCAGGCGGTCCAATCCCATTTCTGGACAATTCTCAACTCTCTGCGCCCAGAGATTCCATCCGGCTGTCCAGTGCTCTTCAACGCCAAGCAAGGATGGGACGGCGGCCTTGTCGCGGCCGGAGCCCAACAGACTCCGAAGCAAGGCTTCTCGCAACGAATTCGCTTGTCGCAGACGGGCGGCGACGTCATTGCAGCCCGCGTGACGGTGCACGGGCTCACGCCAAAGACGCGGGTTGTGCCGGCGCAATTCGGCGCCCCGGGACCAGGGCAAATCAGCCGCACCATGAATGTCAGTTTTTCGGGCGATTCAGCGGGTGAATCCGCCGCCGATTTGCTGATGCGTGGTTACTCGGCTGTCTTCTCGATCGACGTCGAATCGATTACGTATGCAGACGGCTCGACGTGGCGCTCCGGCGCCGGCGTCTGCCGCGTCATTCCCGACCCGGTCATGCTGATCAGCGCGCGCTGAGCGCCGTCTACGCCGCATTGCTAGGACTCTGACCGCCTGAACAGGTACCAAACTTGGGTGCCGCAGGTGCGTGTTTTCGGACCTGGGAAAGTATGCTCGTTGGTACGGATTCATGCGGTCGGAGATCTATGGCGGTTTAGGAAATGAAGCAGCCGAAGAAAGATCGCAAAGTCGACGCGACCAACCGGGGTCCCCAACGACATGGGTTCGTCGTTGGGGCGGGATCAACCTCAGGGTCCCCAAAGACATGGGTTCGTCGTTGGGGTGGGACCAACAGGGAGCGGCGGCCTTGGGCAACGTCGGAACGGACACACGATTTCCTAAAGTGCCCTAGTGTGCTTTAGGCAACGCGCCGA
>JASHTH010000825.1 GCA_030040655.1 Acidobacteriaceae bacterium
CATGACTGAGGGAAACACCTGCTATCGCGGAGGCAAGCCCGGCGTCTCCGACGTCTTCGCCGCAGCCCTCTGGTCGGCCGACTATTCGCTCCTGCTCGCCAGTAACAACTACTCCGGCATTAACCTTCACGGCGGCACCGGCAAGTCGGTCGCCAACTCCGTCGGAGGCTTCCTGCCTGGCGACATCCTTCTCAAAGACCAGGGCGCAACGCCGGAGCAGATCGCCACGCACCCGCATCCCTTCTACACGCCCATCGCGACCTTCGGATCCGAGTACACGCTGGAGCCGGTCGCCTACGGCCTCAAGTTCGCGGGCTCGCTCAGCGGCGGCGATTTTATTAGGGCCGATCTCACGTCTGGATTGCAGGGCGCGGGAGTCGATGCTACGGCGTATGCCGCGAAATCGCCCGGCGGCCGCACGTCGGTCATCGTCCTGAACAAGGATGCGGACAAAGATCTCTCCGTAACGCTGGACTTTGGCAACGAAAAGAGCGGAGCCGTCGAAATCGAATCCTTGCGCGCGCCCGCGCTCTTGAGCCGTGAGGCACACATCGTTCGCTCCGCCGTAGCCGCGCGCCTCAGGGCCGGCAGGCACACCGTCGTCGTGCCCCGCGCCTCCGGCCTGCGCGTGACGCTCGTCTGACCGAGAATCTCCCCATCGTTGCGAGCCTATGGACGCGTGAACTCGTACCCATACTTCTCGGTCTCCCAGGTCCCAAAATCTGGACCTGGGGCACTCCAGGATGGATTGAAATCGACTACGGCGTGGATCGGCCAATCGCTCTAGGGCAGATTAGGGAATAGTGTGTCCGTTTGGACGTGCCCAAGGTCGCCGCTCCCGGTTGGTCCCACCCCAACGACGAACCCATGTCGTTGGGGGGCCCGGAGTTGGTCGCGTCGACTTTGCGATTTCTCTTCGGCTACATTATTTCCTAAACTGCCATAGACTTGTTGCGCGAATCGACCCGCCCCTGAGAGGAATTCCCGTGAAGAACTCCGCATTGCTCGTCCTGCTCGCCCTGACGTCTCTTGCATCCGCCCAGGAGACACGCCGCGAGTCCGTTCTCACCTCGGCGAATCCCGCCGACGATCGGCGTCCCAACAGCGCCAGCGTGCCGGATGTCACGGTGATGGACTCGCACATCGAGCGCGTCGTCATCCTTCGCTTCAAATTCGGAACTGATCTGCTCGCCGGCTTGAAAAGCGCCATCCAGAAGCAGGGCATCCGCAACGCCGTCATCCTCTCCGGATTCGGTTCGGTGCGGAACTACCAGGTTCACCAGGTCGGCAACCGCAACCTTCCGCCCAAGGATGTTTACGTGAACGATCCAACGGCTCCGGCGGACATCGTCAGCGTGAATGGCCTGGTGATGAACGGCCGAGTGCACGCGCACATGACCATGGCCAACGCCGACAAGGCCTTCGGCGGCCATCTCGAGCCCGATACGAATGTCTTCACCTTCGCCGTGATTACCCTCGGCGTGCTCGACGACAAGCTCGATCTGACAAGAATCGACGATTGGAACAATCGCTGAGGAATCTCTGTCTTCATTATTCATAGCGCAAGGCGGCCATAGGGTCGACGCGGGACGCTCGTCGCGCGGGAAGATAACAGGCGAGCAGCGCGACGACGAGCAGAAGCACGGAGACGCCGCAAAACGTTGCCGGATCCTTTGGGGTCACGCCAAAGAGGAATGCGGCGATCAGATGCGACACAGCAAGCGCCGCGACGATGCCCAACGCGATGCCCGTGCCGGCCAGCACGGCTCCTTCACGGACCACCATACGCGTCACGCTCCGCCGCCCGGCGCCGAGCGCCATGCGAATGCCGATCTCCTGCCTTCGCTGGACGACGGAGTAGGACATTACTCCGTAGATACCCACCGCTGCCAGGATCAGCGCCAGGGCCGCGAACGACGCCAGCAGAAGCGAGTCGAATCGCGGCTGCGAGACCGACTTGGCGATGAGGTCGTCCATCGATGCGGCGCCGTAGATGGGCATCTCCGGATCGACCGATTGCACCGCCTCCCGCGCGGCGTGCAACACGCCGAGCGGATTATTTTCGGTGCGGATGACGATCGTCATCGAACTCGTCAGCCACGTGAGTCTGTCGGGCACCTGCGAGTAGGGCAGGTAGATCGTCAGCGGCGATTCGCTGGCCAGGTCCGCCTTCACGTCGCCAACCACACCGGCCACGATGCAGGAACCTATCCCCAGGAACCCAGGTCCGACTCGTCTTCCCACCGCCTGCTTCCCCGGCCAGACACGCTCGGCGAAGCTGTGGCTTACGATGGCCACCGGCTCGGTTTGTGGCGTATCGTCCCGGTTGAACCATCGACCGGCGATGAGCGGAATGCCGAGCGCGCGAAAATAATCCGGGCTGACAACGGTTTTGCTCGCCATCTCGGGCCGCTCCTGCGTTTGCCCGTCGATCGTAAAGTTGCCTTGGATGGCGCTGTCGCCAAACGGCATCCCGAATCCCACGGTGCCCACGGCGCGAACGCCGGGAAGCGCGGCGATGCGGTCCAGGACGGCATCGTGAAAGTTCCGCATCTGCGCAGCCGTTTCGTACTTCGTCTCGGGAAGCACCAGGTTCAGAGTAGCGATGTTGCGCGGATCGAGCCCTGGGTTCACATCGAGAAGGAGAAGAAAGCTTCTGAGCAGCAGTCCTGCGCCAACTAGAAGGACGAGCGTAAGAGCGAACTCGCCCACGACCAGGAAGTCGCGGATGCGCCGCGTTCCCCGCTCGCCCGTTTGCGTGCTTGCCAACGCCTTTGCCGAGGAATGGATACCGGATCGGGAGATATTCAATGCGGGCGCCAGACCGAAGAGGATTCCGGTGGAAACCGCCGTGAGAGTCGAAAAGGCGAGCACCCAGGCATCGATCTCCGATGAAACGGCATTGGCCAGGACACCGGGACCGGTGGTGCTCTGCGGCACAATTCCGAGGATCAGGTGCCGCGTCGCCACGGCAAAGAACAATCCCAGAACGCCGCCGATGCCCGCCAGCAGCAGGCTCTCGGTCAGCAACTGGCGAATCATGCGCGATCGGCTCGCGCCCAGCGCGCGGCGCATCGCGATCTCAGGCCGTCGCGCTGTCGCGCGGGTGAGAAAGAGGTTGGCGACGTTGGCGCAGGCGATGAGCAGGAGAAGCCCCACCGCCGCAAACAGCACCACCAATGCAGGACGGATATTCGCCACCAGCTTGTCTTGCAAGGAGACGAAGCTCAAGCGGCTCTCTTCGTGCCGATTCGGCCCGTCGATGCGCTTCTGAAGCAGCGTGATATCGTCGCTTGCCCGCTGCATCCTGATGCCCGGCTTGAGCCGTGCGATCACCTGGTTGGTGGCGTCGCAACATTCTCCGCCGAGCACCATGGGAATCCAGAAGTCCGGCTTGTTGGGAAACTGGAAATCGGGCGGCATGACGCCGAGAACGGTGAAGTTCTTGCCGTCGAGACGGACCGTTCTGCCGAGAATGTTGCGATCCGATCCGAATCGCCGCGCCCAGAGCTGTTCGCTCAACAGCACGACGTCCTCTTGTCCTGGAACCTGCTGCTTCGGGGAAAACACTCGCCCCAACTCCGGGCCGACCCCTAGCAGCGGAAACAGCCCCGCCGTCGTCGCGGCTCCGAGCAGCCGCTCGGGAGTTCCATTCCCGGTCAGGTTAGAGGTCTGTCCGCGAAAGGCAGCGATTCCATCGAAGACGCGATTGTCCCGCTCCCATATGGCGAAGTCGGCATCGGTGACCGCTCCGGGACCTGCGCCAAACTGCGAATTCGCGGACCACAGAATGACGAGCTGTCCGGGATCTTTGTAAGGAAGCGGGCGAAGCAGCGTGGCGTTGAAGATGGAAAAAATCGTGGTCGTGGCGCCGATACCCAGCGCCAACGTCAACACCGTGACCACGGCGAAGCCGGGGTTTCGGCCCATCTGGCGCAGCGCATATCTCAGGTCGTGAAGAGCCGAAACGGCCAGCATCGTTCCGCGGCTTTCGCGGCAATCTTCTTTCACCTGCTCGTGCCCGCCGAATTCCAGGCGCGCTTCGCGACGCGCTTCGTCCTGCGTCATGCCGGAGCGGACCTTCGCGGCTACGAGAAGCTCGAAGTGATGTTGCAGCTCGGCGTCAAGCTCCCGGTCCATTCGTCTTGCACGAAACAGCCGCAGTATCCAGCTCATGGTCGTCATGCCTCTTCGAGAATGAGGGCTACCGCCTCGGTGAGCCGCGCCCAGCCTTCGGTTTCGCTCTTCAGGTGGGCTCGCCCCTTGGCGGTGAGCTTGTAGAATTTGGCTTTCCGGCCCGATTCCGACTCGGCCCATTCGGCGGCGAGCAGCTTCTTATACTCCAGCCGGTGCAACGCGGGATAGAGCGAGCCCTGCTGGACCTGCAGAGCCTCGCGGGAGATCTGCTGGATCCGCTGCGCGATGGCGTACCCGTGAATCGGCCCGTGCGCGACGGTTCTCAGGATCAGCAGGTCCAGCGTGCCTTGGGGAAGATCGGACTTCGAAGGGATGTTCATGCCTTCATACCTGTTGCTTCTACCTATACGCGAGAATAGGTAGAAGCGCAAGGTGTTTTTGCATTGTCACCGTGTTCAGGTGCGGACTTCGGATAGCGACGGCTCGCTACACTTTGCTGTGCAGGCTGGGCCACTCGGCGCGGCGATGTTCGAGAAAGGCCCGGACCCCTTCCTTGAAATCCTCGGTCGAGCGCTGCGTCGCGTTGGCCAGGATGGCGTCCTCAATCTCCTCGTCGAGCCGGCGTCGCGCGTGCTTGGCCAATAACCGCTTGACGGCCATCATGGCCTGCGGGCTGTTTTGCAGCAGGAACTGCGCCAGCGCCTGCGCGCTTTGCAGCAGGTCGTCGGGAGGGACAATCTGCGTGACCAGCCCCAGGTCCATCGCGTCCTGTGCCTTGATCACCTTGCCGGTGAGCAGCAATTCCCGGGTGTGCTTTTCCCCAATCTGGCGAAGCAGGAACGAAGCGACGATCGCCGGGACGAATCCGATGCGCACTTCGGTGAAGCCGAACTTCGCTTCGGGCACGGCCAGGGTGAAGTCGGGTATCGTCGCCAGGCCCATGCCGCCGGCGATGGCTGGCCCGTTGACCGCCGCGATCACTGGTTTGGGAAAGTCGTATAGCGTTCGCAGCACGCGCGCCACGGACTCTGAGTCACGGCGATTCTCCTCATGGGAGTGGGCTTCCAGGGTCTGGAGGTGCTCGAGATCGAGCCCGGCGCAGAACGCCGAGCCCGCGCCGGTCAGGATCACGACGCCGCATTCGCAGTTTTCGGCGTCGTAGAGAGCCATGGTGAGCTCTTCGATCAACTCTGGATTCAAGGCATTGCGCTTGTGCGGCCGATTCAGAGTGATGGTTTGGATACCACATTCCGAGTGAATGAGGAGGTGCTTGAAGCGCGACATGGAGCGTCTCCTGGGTCGACTGACTACATTATCAGTTTCAGGGAGAATTCTCGAATGAGGATTACCGGAAAAGGCGTTCAGTTGGACGTGGCGGCGAATCAGGTCCCGGTTCCGGGCGGTGGAAATTGGAAAACCGGATCAGTGCAGTACACCGTTCCCGAGGGCGGTGCAGACCAGAAGAATCTGGGCCACACCGAGGAAATGGTAGAGCAGTACCTGTCCGGCTACGCCACGCAAAGTCACCCGCCCTTTGAGTAATTTCTTGGCAAAATAGCCTTCGAGCGGGAATTGAAGGTACAGCACGATCTGCGGTATCAGTTGCTTCAGCTCGTCGGGTAGATGCAGCTCGGGACGCTCCGAGAGCGACACGAAGGGAAAAACGAGCCACATTCCCCAGGGCTTGAAATTCTCCAGCAAATCTCTAATCGCCGGCGCAAAAAGCGAGAAAGCGATTCCCAGGCCGATGGGCCAAGACCGGACCAGGCTTTCGATAAGCCTGTTATGCCGTTGAGCCCTCTGCTGATCGTCGAGAAGAACCAGGCCTGACGCGATGTCCGCTTCGATTCTCTGGGAGGATTCGCCAACGCGGGACATTCCGGCAATCAACTCGTTCATAAGGAGTGACTCCCGCAAACTGAGGAATTCCTAATATTGCAGGGATGGGGAGGAATGTAACTCCCACTTTGGCTTCGCATACTCCCACTTTCGACATTGGATGCCGAGAAGTTCAGTGCGGCAAGGCAAGTAATGCCCCAGGCGCGCAAACTCTCGTAACCCTCGCCGAACGCCGAAGGCTCAGGGCGTGCCTTTACAGTCCAAGCTCAGCGGCACGTTTTTTCATCGCATCCAGGCAGAAGGCGATATGGGCGTCGAGATCGACACCTAGCTCGGTCGCGCCCTGAATCACGTCTTCGCGATTGACGCCACGGGCAAAGGCCTTGTCCTTCATCTTCTTTCTCACGCCGGCGACCTCCACGTCGGCGATCGCTTTGGTGGGCTTTACCAGCGCACAGGCGGTCAGGAATCCGGCCAATTCGTCGCAGGCGAACAGCGCCTTTTCCAGGTGGGTGAGCCGTGGCACGCCCGAGTATTGAGCATGCCCCAGGATGGCGGTGCGCACCTCTAGCGGCCAGCCGAGCCGCTCCAACTCGCGCACGCCGACGAACGGATGCTCGTGCTGCGTGGGGTGGCGCTCGTAGTCGAAGTCGTGGAGAAGTCCGGTGATGGTATAGAGCCGTACAAAGTCGGCGCGCGGCTGGCCGGCCAGGCCCAATCGCTCCGCCTCGGCCTCGCCACTGGCGGTCAAGCAGATTTCCACGGCCAGCGCGTGCTTGCGCAGGTTTTCGCTTCGGGTCCACTCGGTGAGCAGTTGCCATGCCTGCTCGCGCCCATATCGGATTTCGCCATTTTCGCCAGCCATCGATTCGGCTCCTGATTCGAGAATAAATTTTCTTCCTGTTGACTCACCTGGTTCGCGTTTCTTGGGGATTTCTGGGTTATTATGGGGAGTTCTTAGGTTTGACCCTAAGAATCTACTTGACAATTATGGTTCCTTCCTCCGAAATTAGCACATATCGTGGTGCAAGACGGCACCCCGGAGGGCTAGCTCTGGCGCTCCGCACGCAGCCGATGGCGACCACCCTAGTCAGCGTGGAGACACGCGAAGTCCTGCGTTGCGATCGTTGCAGCTTGGTGCAATTTCGAACGAGCAACTCCCTTTGCCGCAAATGCCGGCATCCGCTTGACGTAGAGGAGCGCGCGCTTCTTGCGCCTCAGTTGGTGGCGTCGCCGGATGAACAGGCCGCTGAAGCGGGATTGCAGGTTGCAGGACAGGTGCGCGAGATTCGCCGCGCCCGTCACCTCAGCCAGCGCCAGCTGGCCAGTCGCATGCAAGTGCCGCGGACGTATATTTCCAAGATCGAGAATGGAAAGGCGATTCCCACGCTGGGCTCGCTGGAGCGCCTCGCCTTGGCGCTCGGCGTGGGCGTTTGCCATCTGGTGCGCGACGCCCGCAGCCGCCGCGAGGAAGAAGTGGCCGCCATCCTGGCCGATCCATTTCTCGCCGAGATTGCCGCCCTGCTGCCGCGGTTGGACTCGTTGCATCGGACGCTCGTCTATGGCCAGGTTCGCGACATAGCCTTGGGACGCCGCCGCACGGCCTAAATTCGGCTCGGTGGAGGCGTGGAGGCGTGGAGGCGATCGGCAAGATGCCGGCGATGACCTCTGCGCCGGACTCGCGGAGAAGACGAACGCAAGTGCGATTGCGGCTCATCGGCGCATGTGCTAGGGTCGATGATGCCGCATTTTGTTTTCCCGAAGTTGAGCGAGGGTTCGCCGGGCGAAGATGGCGGCAGATCCGGGCGCCCGTCCGGAGCTGTATTTGCATTGAGCAGAGGCGAGTTCTTTGGTTCTCACGGACAGCTTGCGCGTCGAAGAGCTCCCTCCCGAGGAGCGCGCGATCTACGCGACGCTCAAGCCCGAACGGCTGCCAGAGCACGTAGCCATCATCATGGACGGGAACGGCCGCTGGGCCGGCCGCCGATCGCTGCGGCGCTTCTTCGGGCACCAGCAGGGCGCCAAAAGCGTGCAACTGGTGACCGAAACCGCATCGCGCATCGGCCTTCCCTGGCTCACTCTCTACGCATTTTCACTGGAAAACAATCTTCGCCGCCCGCGCACCGAAGTCAATTTCCTCATGCGCCTGCTCAAGAGCTATCTGGAAAGCAACCTGCAGCGGATGATGGACAACAACGTGCGCATCCGCTACATCGGCCGCACGCGCGAACTTCCGCCGGAAGTGCAAGACAAGATGCGCTGGGCGGCCGAGGCAACGGCGCGCAACACCGGCACCACGCTCACCCTGGCCCTGAACTACGGCAGCCGGTCGGAGCTGGTCGACGCCTTTCGCGCATTGCATGCCGAGGTCGAAGCGGGTCAGGTCAGCGCCGATCGCATCTCGGAAGAAGACATCCATCGCCATCTCTACACCGCGCATATGCCCGATCCCGATCTGCTCATTCGCACCTCCGGCGAGATGCGCGTTTCGAACTATCTTTTGTGGCAGATCGCGTACTCCGAGATTTACATCACCGACCGCCTCTGGCCGGACTTCCGCGGCGTGCACCTGCTCGAGGCCATCGCCGAATTCCAGCGCCGCGAGCGCCGCTACGGCGGCTTGAGTGAGAGCGTTGGCGAAGTGGAAGAGGATCCCGAGCAGATCCGGATCGCGGCCGGGTGAGACACGCGTCGCACAGGATTCAGAGGATCGACGAATTGAAATCCGCGATGAACTGGATGCCGGGAACATCCAGTTTCAGCAGATCCTTATCGCCGGTGAGGAAAAGGTCGATACCTGCTGAAGCAGCACATGCCAGATGGATCGCGTCGGCTACTCTCACCTTTGTTTTTGCTCGCAACCGGCTGAATGGCGCGACCGCCCCGGCATCGAAAGGAAGAAACGAAAATCCAAATTCTTCGACAGCTTCCCGGACGTCCATTCTCGTGTGGGGATCTGGAGATCTTTCTGCTCCAGCCATGACTTCTCCCAATACAAGGTAGCTGGTAAACAGCGAGTCTCCCCGCTTGATGGATCGCTGAAGAATCTGCCGGACCCGTGCCACATAAAGAGGATGGTCGTCCAATAGATAGTTGAAGAGCATGCTGTCCCAGAAGACGCGGCTCATGCCGCGCCCTCCTCATCGTATCCACGAACCCAGCGAAGAAATCCCTCAGCGCCCCCGAACTCTGCCATCTCCTCTTTCAAGAGTCCACGTAGACCTTCTGTCAACCGAAAAGCCCGCGCTTCCGGAGTCTCTTCAGCCGTTTCTCCCCCTCGGATGGACTTTCCATCGTCTGCGGGTAGCTTTGCCTCTGGCTTTGCGATGCGGTAATGGAAAACGACCGTAGTGCTCATCTTTGATGGTGGCCCGACCACTTCCTCCATTTCCAATCCGTTCTCATGCAAGAACTTCGCCGTCCGAAGCGCGGTGCAGACTTGTGGCGTATGACCGGCAGGAAACCCTTCCTTCTGCAAATCTCCCAGAAGATCTTTGACTCGAATGAAAAACCGCATTTTTCCGGCACGTATTGCTGGGGTCACATACTTCTCCTTCGCAAGAGTACGCACGCGATCACTCAGTCCGATATTCATTTCCGCTACTCCTTTCCAAGCTCTGCCCCCGTCTGCCGAGAACAGGGCTCGCACGGTTCTTACGGTAGACTGTCTTTCTTAGATTGTCAATGCTCCGTGATGGCTAGAATGTCTGTCAAGAGCTGAGCCAGCAAGCATGAATTCGTCTTCGCAGTGTATCCTCAACCCTGAAATGAAACGTGTCCTCACCGCCCTGGTTCTGATTCCGCTGGCCTTGTTCCTCGTCTTTCTGGGGCCGAAGTGGGATGGGCTTTTTACACTTATCATCGCGCTGGTGGCCATGCTGGCGGCATGGGAGTATCTCGGGTTGGCGACGCAGCGCGGCGCCAATCCGCCAAGGTTGACAGTCGCCCTGGCCATCCTGCTGCTCTTCGGTTCGCGCATCTTCGCCGACATTTTCGACGTTCTGCGCCAGACCGACGTGGTTTTCGGTCTGCTGGCGCTGGCGTTGCTGGTCTTCTGCACATTCCGTTCGCCGGTGGAACGGATGATGGCCGACGCCTCGGCCTCGGTCTTTTGCCTGCTCTATATCGGGTTGACATTGCTCACCCTACCGGCTCTGAAGCAGGACCCCGAGGGCAACGGCGCCTCGCTGCTAACTTTCTTGTTTTGCGTAGTTTGGGCAGGAGACATAGCGGCGTTCTACGTGGGCCGCACCTGGGGACGGCGAAAACTGGCGCCAACTCTCAGCCCGAATAAGACCTGGTTGGGCGCGATTGCCTCCGTCGCGGGAAGCGTGCTCGTCACATACGGGTTGTTGGCTTTGTCGGCTGAGTTGCCCACGCTGAATGTCACGCGTCTGGTGTATCCGGGCGAGAGTTGGTACTGGTATACGATGGCCGTGGTTCTGAACATTGCCGCGCAGGTAGGCGATTTAGCCGAGTCGGCGCTCAAACGCTCCGCAGGAGTGAAAGATTCCGGGTCGCTGCTGCCCGGCCACGGAGGCGTTCTCGATCGCATCGACGCGCTACTGCTCGCCGCTCCGGTGCTATGGTACGCTCAGATCGTTCGACAGCGGTTTTAGCTGTCAGCTATCAGCTTTCAGCTATCAGTGCCCATGCGATACAGAACGCGGTGCTGATAAGCTGAGGGCCAAGGACGCCCTAATTTGGAAATGTCCTTCCTTCGGAGTCCGCGGGAAAGCGCAGGGCTGAAAGCTGACAGCTGAGAGCTGAAAGCTAGGCAGTCCGGAGCTTTTTTGAAGCGACTCACCATCCTCGGCTCCACGGGGTCCATCGGACAAAGCACCCTTTCCATCGTCGAGCAGTTTCCCGATCGGTTTTCTGTGGCAGCGCTGGCTGCAGGGCGAAATGTGGAGGCGGCATTTGCCCAGGCGGTCCGCTGGCGTCCGCAACTGGTTTCCCTGGCCACCGAGGAGCTGGCAGACCAGTTCACGGCTCGGCTGAAGGCCGCAGGGATCACTGAAGTCCAGGTAACATACGGGACCAACGGTACCGTGGCCTGCGCCACTTTGCCGGCAGCCGACTTCGTCGTCTCTGCGATCGTAGGAGTGTCCGGGCTGGAGGCGACGTACGCGGCCATCCTTGCCGGCAAGCCGGTGGGCCTGGCCAACAAGGAGTGCATGGTGGCCGCGGGCGAGATTCTCACTCGGGTCGCGCGGGAGCGCAACGTGCCCATCCTGCCCATTGACAGCGAGCACAACGCCGTTCACCAATGCCTTCGCGTCGGCGCACGCAATGAAGTCAAAACCATTTGGCTCACCGCCTCCGGCGGGCCGTTCCGCCAGCTTCCCGTCGAGCAGTTTGACGCGATCACACCCGAGCAGGCGCTGAAGCATCCCACCTGGGTGATGGGGCGCCGCATCACGATCGATTCGGCCACGCTGCTGAACAAGGGCCTCGAGGTCATCGAGGCCTGCCGGCTCTTCGACGTGCGTCCCAGCCAGGTACGCGTTACAGTTCACGCGCAGTCAACCATTCACTCGCTGGTCGAGTTCATCGACGGTTCCATTTTGGCGCAGATTTCCGTCACCGATATGCGCCTGCCCATTCTCTACGCACTGGCTTACCCCGAGCGGCCTGAGTCTACGCTCACCTTCGATCTGGCTGCGCTGCGCCGGCTGGACTTTGAAGAGCCCGATTTCGGGCGCTTTCCGTGTTTGCGCCTGGCTTTCGAGGCCGCGGACATCGGCGGAGCCCACACCATTGCCCTCAACGCCGCCGATGAGGTGGCCGTCGAGGCTTTTCTCGACCGGAAAATCCCTTTCACAGGAATCCCGCGTACAATTGAGCAGGTGCTGACGTTAACGCCCGAAGCGCACCCGGAAACCATTGCCGAGGTGCTCGCCGCAGACCAAAAGGCGCGTCAAACGGCTCGGAAGCTGGTGACGCGGACCGGGCAGGGAAACCAGGCATCGTAAGAAGAGGAAATATATTCCGCATCTATGCACGCATTTTTGATTTCGACCGCCGCCTTTGTCGTTCTACTGGGCATCATGGTCGTCGTCCACGAATTCGGCCACTTTGCAGTCGCCAAACTGTGCGGCGTGCGCGTTGAGGCCTTTTCGGTGGGCTTTGGCCCTCGCCTCTTTGGCATCAAGTACGGCGACACCGACTACAAGGTCTGCCTGCTGCCGCTGGGCGGCTACGTGAAGATGACCGGCGAGACCCCGGATGCCGGAGTTGCTGCCGGAGTGGAAGAGACCGATCCGGCATTGGTTGACGACCCCGGGGCCTTCACTGCACATCCGCGCTGGCAGCGGATGCTGATAGGACTGGCTGGTCCGGTGGCCAACTTCGTCCTGGCGTTTGTCGCCATGGGCTGCTACTTCGTCTGGATCAACGAGTCTCCTGCCTTCGAAGTGCCGGATACCCGCGTCGAATGGGTCACGCCGGGTTCCCAAGCCGCGATGGCCGGCCTCCAGACCGGCGATGTGATTCGCCAGTTTGCCGGATCGGACAACCCAAGCTGGTACATGATCGACGCGCGCGCCAGCCTGAACCTGAGCGAGATGGTGCCGGTCGAGGTGGAGCGCAATGGCAAGCTTCTCAACCTTTCGCTCTACCTGCCCTCGCAGTCTCATAGCGACGAGTTCGACGTTTCGGATATCGGCTTGTATCCGCAGCAGGTGTCCGGCCCGATCGACGTAGCGGCCGTGGTACCCGATGCACCCGCCGCCCAGGCCGGCTTGCAGCCCCGCGACGCCATCGAGTCCGTGGACGGTCATACCTTCCACACGGTGCCGGTGCTTTCAGCCTATCTCCAGGCCGGGAAAGGCAAGCCTGTCTCGGTGGTGGTGAAGCGCAACGGTCAGACCATACCGCCCCTTGTGATGCATCCCGTGCATTCTTCCGCTCAGCTTGGCTCGGGATGGATGCTCGGCTTCGAAGCCGTTCCCCCGCCGATGCGCGATGAGCCGCTTTCCTTCGGAAGGGCGGTGGCCAAGTCGACGTCGTTCTGCAGCGACAGTTCTACGCTGATTCTCGACGTGCTGCGTGGCATCTTTATGCACCGGGTTTCGATCTCCCAACTCACCGGGCCCGTCGGAATTGCGCGCATGGCCGGCGAGGCGGTTCAGATGAAAGGGTGGTATCCCAGTTTCGCGCTGGCGTCGGAGATCAGCCTGAACCTGGGAATCTTGAACCTGCTCCCGTTCCCGATTCTCGACGGCGGCCTGATCCTGTTGCTGGCCATCGAGAGCGGAATCCGGCGCGACATCAACACGCTGGTGAAGGAGCGCATCTACCAGGCCGCGTTTGTCATGCTGGTGGCCTTCGCCGCGTTTATTATCTTCAACGACATCACGAAGCTCAACGCCCACTGACGCTTCGCCCTGGGAGCCGGCCGGATGCACGTAACCACCTCGGTGCGGGTGCGCTATGCCGAAACCGACCAGATGAGCATCGTGTACTATGCGAACTACTTCGTCTGGTTCGAGATCGGCCGCGTGGAACTGCTGCGCTCTCTCGGCCTGACCTACAACGAAATGGAAACCGAGCACCGCTGCATTCTTCCCGTGGTCGAGGCCAATTGCCGCTATCGCGCCCCGGCGCGCTACGACGACGAGATTCTCATCGAGACGAGCCCGGTGCTGTTGCGCCAGCATGTGATCAAGTTTGCTTATCGCGTGCTGCGCAAAGAGTCCAACGGCGCAGAACCGACGCTGCTGGCCGAAGGCGAAACCGCGCACGTAGTCTGCGACGAAAACCTGAATAAGAGAGAGATTCCCGAGCGCTATGCCAAGGCGCTGCGTTCCATGATGTAACGCGCGTCCCCGCGCGGTTTCATCCCTGTGCTCGAATCGAATTGCCCGGAGGTCCCGCATGTATCGGCTCCTTCGCCACGCGTTTCGGCAGCTCTGCCTTAGTCCGGGCTTTGCCGCAACCGCCATCGTCACGCTGACCGTCGGCATTGGCGCCACTGTCGCCATCTTTGCGATCCTCGATGCGGTGCTGCTGGAGCCTTTGCCGTTTCCGCGGCCGGACCGGCTGGTTGCAGTCGAATCGCAGCCGGATGGCGTGGTTTCCATCCCCACCATGCAGGACTACGAGGCGCGCTCGACCAGCTTTGAAAGCCTGACCGCCTACCGCTCCTGGTCGCCGGAGCGACAGGGCGCAGACGCCTTAGCCGCCCGGCGCATCCTGGCCGTGAGCCAGGGCTTCCTTGCAACTCTTGGCGTTCGATTCGCGCTGGGCAGCAACTGGGCAGTCAGCGGCAACGAGCAGGACTGCAATCTGCAGGCGATCGTCAGCGGCGCATTCTGGAATCGCATCGGCGGCTCCGCACTCGGCGAGAGAGCACTGAATTTGGACAACCGAACCTTTCGAATCGCCGGGGTGCTTCCGGTCGAGCAGGAGATTGAAGGCTCCGGTGAGCTCAATCGGCCTGAAGTCTTCGTTCCGGTCGGCTGCGACGCCGAGGAGAACCCGAACTCGCGCGGCGATCAGGCCTTCAACGTGATCGGGAGACTGCGCCCGGGCGTGACGCTGCCGCAAGCAAACGCCGATCTGGTCCGAGTCGACCGGACGCTCCAGCAGGACTACCCGGGCGAATACCCGGTTTACAATGCCGCGGTTCGCCAGACAACCCTGGTCTTTCCGTATATCGAGCTGTTGGTCGGAACCGATGCAAGATCAGGACTGCTGATGACGTTTGCCGCCTGCGGCCTGCTGCTGCTCATTGCTTGCAGCAACCTGGGCAATCTGCTGCTGGCGCGCATCACGCGACGGCGTGGGGAGTTTGCCACGCGTGCCACGCTCGGCGCGACTCCCCGGCATTTGCTCGCTCAATTGGTTTTCGAGAACGGACTGATGGTCGTGCTCGGCGCCGCAGGTGGCATCGCCCTGGCCTTGCTGGTGCTGAAGCTCGTGAAGGCTTCGGCGCCGATCCACATGCCGCGGCTCGCCCATGCGAGCCTTCATCCGGCGGTATTCGCCTTCATTCTCCTGCTCAGTGCCGGCGTTGTTTTTCTGCTTACGGTTTTGCCGGCCAGGCGAGCGCTGCGGCCCGGGTTGCTCGCCGACCTGCAGGGAGCCGGACACAGCACTTCGTCGCGCAGTCTGCGCGTCGCGGGCCGGCTGCTGGTGATCGCGCAGATCAGTCTCACCCTGGTCCTGCTGGCCTGCGCCGGCTGGATGATCGGCAGCGTCTATCTGCTGCTGCATCAGCCGCTCGGTTTCGCACCCGACCACCTGCTCCAGGCAGAGGTGTGGACCGGCTCGCGCGCAGCGACGAACGAACAAATGGCGCAGGCAGAGCTGGAACTCGAACAGATGGCCGCGAGCTTGCGCGAACTTCCCGGGGTGATTTCCTCCGCCGTGACGGATCATCCGCCGCTCGGTCATGCGATCAACCGCTATGACTTCTGTTCCGATGCGCATCCGGAGCAATGCGCGCGGCAAGTAACTATCAATCCCGATTCGTACGCCATCACTCCCGGCTACTTCGCCACCATCGGGCAGTCGCTGCTGGAAGGACGCGACTTCACGACCGCGGATGACGGCCGC
>JASHTH010000826.1 GCA_030040655.1 Acidobacteriaceae bacterium
GGTTCGGCCAGAGCTCTCGGTCTTCCACACGCCTCCACCCACCGATCCGGTGTAGAACGTATCCGGCTGGGCGGCGTTTCCGGCCACGGCATAGCTGCGTCCGCCACGCATGGGGCCGACATCGCGCCATTGCAGGCCCGAGAGCATCTCCTCGGGGTATTGTTGCGCCATGATGGGAAGTGCAAAAACCAGGCCGAAAGGAACAGCACAAAGAAGACGCGCAGAAGACATGCGAAGGCTCCGTTGCATTCGGAATTTTCAACTGCGGGAAAGCGGCCGCTCGGTGGCCACATTAGATTGTAGATTACGGATCATCGATCGCCGCGCTGCTCGATAACCTCCCATAATCTTGCTGGCTGCCGATCCATGCCAGGCGAGTGGAAAAACAGGGGGCGCCGATGAACGCCATCGAATGGGCCGGAATGGCATGCTGCTTTGTATCTTCGCGTCGCTGGTCATGGCGAGATGGTCCGCCATCCGGATGGCGCGTGAAGTCAATCGACTGGCAGCCAATGGCGAGCGAATCTCGATGAAGTGGTGGCCAAATTACAAAGATCGTCGAGCTTTGCAGCGTTAAGGATCCGCAATTCCCGAGGGCCCCCTCCATCATGTTTACTGAATGTGCATGGCGGGCGCCTTGGTGTTTCTTGTGGTGGGAATCCTTCTTTAGTCTCAACGGAAATTCAAAACAGACCCGTCGTCTCGGCCAAGCCGGGCTACGGTTTACACTTCCTTTAACCGGCCTCGCGCCCGGAAGAAACACGAGAGACGAGTGGCAGAGTTTCGGGAAGACAGAGCGCCAGAGCTCCAGCCCATGCTGCAATCACCGATGAAAGCGATGAGAACCTTGATCCGACAGACGACCTTCTGCACGCTCGCCTGCATCGCCTGCCTTGCCGTTCTGCGTGCTCAGAATCCGAACGGCACGGTGCGAGGCACAGTTCAGGATTCGAGCGGAGCCCGCGTGGCTTCGGCCAGTGTCACCGTCCACCTGGCATCGACTTCGCAAACGCGCAAGACTTCGTGTGACGAACGAGGCGAGTTTCGCATCGATGGACTCGCTCCCGGAGACTGGAAGATGTCGGTTTCGTCCAATGGTTTCGCCGACGCAAGCGCCGACGTGCCGATCGAAGTCAGCGCCATTCGCGACGTGGTGGTAACTATGAAGCCCATCGCCGCCGCGCAGACGGTGGTGGTCGCGGCGCACGCTTCGTCCATCTCCACCCAGCCCATGGATGTGGCCAGCCAGGTGCATGGAGGCGTGGCGACGAGGGAGGATCTTACCACTCTGCCCTTGGCAGAACGCACCTTCGCCAACATCGCATATCTGGTCCCGGGTACCGAGCCGGTGGAACCCTCCGACCCAACCAAGGCGCGCATCACGGCCATATCCACCGGAGGCAGTTCGGGATTGAACAACGAGCTTTCGGTCGATGGCGCCGACAACTCCGACGACTACATCGGGGGATTTCTCCAGAACTTCTCGCCCGATTCGATCGAGGAGTTTTCCATGCGCACGTCGCAGGAGGATGCGGACACCGGTGGTACAACCGCGGGTTCGGTGGTGATCACCACCCGCAGGGGCGGCAATGAATGGCACGCGGAAGCTTCGATCTACGAGCGGGCGGCATCTCTCAATGCGCGATTCCCGATCGAGAATCCCGCGCCCAATCCGAAGCAGCCTTTCTCTCGCCAGAATTACGTTGCCACTCTCGGCGGACCCCTCCAGCGCAATCGCGTGTGGTCTTTCACCTCGTACGAACAGGTGCATGAAGATGCCAGCATCGCGTATAGTCCGGCCAGCCTGCAGCAGTTTAATGCCCTGGCGTCACTGGCCGCCCAAGGCCTGATCCCGGGAGTGGATTCGATCTCTGTGCCGGACAATGTTCCGATTCCGTTCCGCGACTTTCTCGCCTCGGAGCGGTTCGACTGGGCGCAGTCCCCCCGTTCCGCCTGGTTCCTGCGCGGCTCAGTCGACACCTACACCACGCACAACAATCTGGTGGAACAGGGGACGCTGCCTTCCACCGGCCTGCTGACGCACAACAACTACATGAACCTGGTCGCGGGGAATCAACACGTGTTTTCGCCGGAATGGCTTGCCCAATCGGTGTTCAGCGCGGGCGGATTGCACCTCACGCAAGTGCGTAACTCCGATCTTGGATTCGCCCTGGCATTCCCCTTCAGCTCCACGGCCCTCACCATTTCGGGTTTCGAAACATTCGGCGACAACCAGTTCGCCACGCCGATTACCTTCTTTCCATCGGAGCGCAATCAGGAGAAAGATCAGCTGCGCACCGATATCAGCGGCGTGCTCCGAACGCATGCGTTGAAATTCGGCATCAACTTCATTCATGAGCCGGTCTTCGGCGGCTCGTTCCCCGGCAACACCGAAACTCTTTATAAGTTTCCAGCGAATCCTACGTATTTCGTGGAGCACCCCGCTGAATTCACGACGGATCTCAAAGCAGACGCATCGACTTCCACGCTGGGAGGAGGATTCTCGCAGAACGTCCAACGGCTCGCCGTGTACGCGCAGGACTCGTGGCGCATTTCCCGGCGGCTCACTATGAACTACGGACTGCGTTGGTCGGCAACATGGGGTCTGTTCATCGCGTCGGGAACGAGCCAGCAGGAGAATCCCGGTTTCATCACGCTGCGCGCGCTCGAAATTCCGCTGGTTTCATCAGCGCCCAGCGACGATCGCAAACAGTTCGCGCCAAGGTTGGGACTTGCCTGGTCGCTCGGCGCGCACAGAGATACCGTACTGCGCGGCGGGCTCGGGCTGTTCTATAACGACCTGGCGCAGAACGGATGGGTCACGGCGTTTCAGGCTGTCCATGCACCGCCCGGACCCTGCGCGAATCCGGTGGAGAATCCCTCATCGCCGCAGAACTCGGGATGCGTCCCTGGAGACCTCGCGGGTGGAACCGCGAGTCTCATCGACCCGCACTATCAAACGCCTTACGCGCTCCACGCCTCCGGGGGCATGGAGCACGCCTTCAATGAGCACTGGCTATTGAGCGTCGACTATACCCACGAGGAGGGGAATCACGCGTATCGTGCCTATAGTTACACCGGCGGAGTGAATCTGCTCACGCCGCTGCTGGCGGCAGGGGACCCTGCACAGGCAGCCGATGTGCCCAATGTCAACGTCTTTCACTCCGACAATCGTTCCAGCTACAACGCCGTCATGTTCCATGCGCAAGGCGACTGGGCCCGGCGGGTCAGCCTGATCGCCAACTATACGTTTTCGAAGGCGCAGACGTGGGGATGTGTTCTGGGAGAACTGTTCGACTACGTCAACGGCGTCTGCAATCCCCTCGACCCCTTTGCGCCCGGAGATTACGGCCCGTCAGGCGAGGATGTACGTCATCGCGCGGTTTTTGCCGGCACGTGGCATGCGCCCGGCAAGCTGGAGTTAAGCACGCTGACGCAGGCCGAAAGCGCGCGCCCTTTCACCATCACCACCGCGGACAACGCCAATCGCATCTCGGTGAACGGCGTACGAACACCCCTCGACGAGTTTCGCGGCACTCCCTATATTCAGGCGGACCTGCGTCTCAGCCGGCCCGTGACGTTGGGAGAACGTTGGAAGCTGACGCCATTTGCCGAAGCCTTCAACCTCTTCAATCGCAACAATTCCGGCGCCAATTACGTCACCAACATCGCATCTCTTCCCGTCCCTTCACAGCAGGCTAAGG
The DNA here is from genome assembly GCA_030040655.1 of Acidobacteriaceae bacterium. Classification (GTDB taxonomy): domain Bacteria; phylum Acidobacteriota; class Terriglobia; order Terriglobales; family Acidobacteriaceae; genus Telmatobacter. Next base: position 3,705 of record JASHTH010000826.1, read on the forward strand.
CAGGCAACGTCACCGATATCTGCTCCAACTCGGCGTGTACCGCGGCAGAACCCATCCGCAGCCTCGACCAGTTGCGCGTCCCAGGCGGCGCTCTCGGCGACTTCTTCGGGCCCGGCACCACCGTGGGCATACCCTTTGCCGCGCAACTTGGCCTGCGCATCGCTTTCTAGTGTCCTGAGTCAGAAATGCGTCGAAGAAAGTTCGGCTTCCCATCGTCTAAGGTGCAAGGGAGATAGCGATGGCGCTGGGAAGACCGATTCCGACGCTGCACTTGAGCCGCGAAGAGCGCGAGACCTTGGAGCGCTGGGCACGTCGTCCGACTTCGGCACAGGCTTTGAGCCAGCGGGCGCGCATCGTTCTGGCCTGTGCACAAGGGATCAGCAACACGCAGGTGGCGCAGCAAATGCATTTGAGCCAACCCACGGTGGGCAAGTGGCGTGATCGCTTCGTGGCACAGCGCCTGGACGGTTTGCGGGACGAACCGCGGCCGGGAGCGCCGCGCAAGATCGGCGACGCCGAGGTCGAACGCGCGCTTACGTTGACCTTGGAAAAACGCCCCTCGGACGCCACCCATGGGTCCACCCGCTCCATGGCCCGGCGCAGCGGCTTGAGCCAAAGTGCGGTCGGCCGCATCTGGCGCGCCTTTGCTTTGCAACCACATCGCGCCGAAACCTTCCAACTCTCCAAGGACCCCTTGTTCATCGAGAAAGTACGGGACATCGTCGGCTTGTATCTGAAGCCGCGCGACAAGGTCGTGGTGATGACCAAGTCGGACACGCGCGATCCGGCCGGCATGAAGGCCGATCTCGATCGCTATCGCCGCGAGCTGGGCACCGACTATATCGACATCGTGCTCATGCACTGCATGATGGAAGGCGACTGGACGACGCGCTATCGCGGCACCATGGACGTGCTCTCGGAGGCCAAGGAAAAAGGCATCCTCCGCGCGCACGGTTGCTCCTGCCACACGCTCGAAGCGCTGCGCGCCGCCGCGGCTTCGCCGTGGGTCGAGGTCGACCTGGTGCGCATGAACCCTGTCGGCGCCTACATGGACTCCGACCCAAAAACCGTCGCCCAAGTCATCCAGCAGATGCGCGCCTCGGGCAAAGGCATCGTGGGCATGAAGATTCTCGGCCAGGGCAAGCTGCGCCACCGCCAGAGCAAAGCGCTGCATTATGCACT
>JASHTH010000827.1 GCA_030040655.1 Acidobacteriaceae bacterium
CTTTGAGGCATGGGAAACAAAGACAAAGGCAGGAAAGAAGCGAAGAAGGCTCCCAAGCCGAAGCCCAAGCCCGAGCCCAGCCAGAAGCGCGAAGTGTTTACGCCGGCTCCGCCGAAGTAGAGCGCTTCGATCGCTGGCTATGCAACCCGGCGCGACAAGGCCCTCCGAGTGGAGGGCCTTCGTGCGTGAAGAGCGCCGGTAGAGACGTGCGACCAGGGGTTGCGCTTCCAGGAAACTGGGCGGCGTAGTCGTCCCTTCGCAGAGCGAGACTGCGCGGTGATACGCACAGTTGGCCAAGGCCGGCGAAGAGCTTCTCGCTACTCGCAGCGCAGGGCCAGGATCGCGTCCATCTTTTCAGCTCGAAGCGCCGGGCGCAGGCCGGCGGCGAGCGCGACCAGCACCAGCAATAGAGGCACTCCGAGGAATACCGTCCAATCGCGCGGGCTCACTCCGTAGAGCACCGAACGCAGGATTCCCGCGGAAGCCAGGGCCGCCGGGATTCCCGAGGCCACGCCCGCGAGCGCCAATGCCGTAGCCTTGCCCAGGATGAGCCGCATCACGCTTCCGGCCGGCGCTCCGAGGGCGACGCGAATGCCCATCTCATGGGTGCGCTGGCGAACGGAGTATTCGACGATACCGTAAATGCCGATGGCGTCGAGCAGCAAGGCGAATACGGCGAAGATGCCGAAGAGTTGCATCAGCAGCCGGGCCGAAAGAAGCGAGTCGGAGACCACTTGGCGCATGGTGCGCACCTTCACCAGCGGCAGATCGGGATTGAACTGACGCACAACCTGGCGTGCCGTGGCGATCACCGACGATGCGTCGCCGCGGCCGCGAATGACGATCCACATCCAGGTCGACGGCCATTGCGATAACGGTGCGTCGACGCCGGGCATGGGCGGGTTCATCGGCTGCTGGTGCCTGACGGAACCCACCACGCCCACAATGGTGCGCCACTTGCCGTCGTAATCGTCGCGGTAGCGGCGGCCGATGGGATCCTGACCGGGAAAGTACTGGCGGACCAGCTCCTCGTTCACGATGCCCACCGGCGGCGAACTTTCCGTGTCCCCATCGTTGAAGTCGCGGCCGCGCAGGATGGGGATGCCCATGGCGGCGAAGTAACCCGGAGACGAAGCGTTGTACTCCACCATCTCGTCGCGCCAGTTGGGCGGCTTGGGCCGGTCGTCGAGCAGGAATGCTCCTGCCTGCATGCCGCCGGTCATGGGCAATGTGCTGGTTGCCGCGGCAGACTCGATGCCCGGCGCGTGATTCATCCTGTCGAGCAGGTTGCGAAAGAAGATGGCCGCCTGCGCCCGGGTGTACTTCAACGCGGGAAGGCCAAGCTCGAAGCTGACAACGTTTTCGGTCCGGATGCCGGTCTCCACGTTCATAGCGTGAAGAAAGCTGCGCGCCATCAGACCGGCGCCGGCCATCAACACCACCGAGAGCGCCACTTCCGCGGCCACGAGGATGGAGATGGCGCGGTTGCGCGAGCGCATGCGCCTCCACGCGGCTCCTTCGTCCTTGAGCGCGGTATTGGGATCGGCACCCGAAGCCAGCCACGCCGGAATCAGCCCGGAGACGAGTCCAGTAGCCAGAGAAACCGCCAGCGTAAAAGCCAGCACCGCCGGGTTCACATGCATCGCGGCATCGAGAGCGAGAAAAGGCGGCGCTATGGCGCGCAGCGCGCGCATCATCCACAGCGCCAACACCGCGCCGGCCACGCCGCCGGCCAGGCTCAGCACCAGGGTTTCGGTCAGCATCTGGCGCACGATGCGTCCTCGCCCGGCGCCGAGCGCCGCGCGAATGCCCACCTCGCGCGTCTTTCCCGACGCGCGGGCCAGCAGCAACCCCGATACATTCACGCACGCCAGAAGCAGGACGAATGCTACCGATGCCGACATCAAAAGCACCGGGCCGCGAACCTCTTCCGCCAGCGCTTCACGCAGCGGGCGAACGCGGATGCGCCAGCCCGTGTTGGTTTCCGGATACAGCTTCTCCAGGCGGCCGGCGATGGTGCTCATGTCGCTCTGCGCCTGCTCGATGCTCACGCCGGGCTTCAGCCGCGCCACCACGCTGTACTGATGCTGGGTGCGGCCGAGCGAGCTTTTCCCGTGCAACGGCGCAAAGATCTCGCAGGTCGGGATGCCGGGATAGACGAACCCGCGGGGAAGGACGCCGATGATGGCAAAGGAGCCGCCCTCCACGGTCACGGAGCGCCCCAGGACGCCGGGGTCTTTGCCGTATCGCTGCTCCCATGCCTCCCACGTGAGCACCGCGACGGGAGCGCTGCCCGGCAGGTCGTCCTGCTCGGTGAAAAAACGCCCCATGGCCGGCCGGATTCCCAGCACCTTCCAAAAGCCGGCGGTCGTGGTGCCGCCGGTGATCCTGCGCGGCTCGCCTTGCCCGGTGAGCGTGTAGCTTCCGGTCCAGGGCTCGATCGCGATGGCCTCGAAGACCGCGTTCTGTTCTTTCCAGTCGAGAAAATCCTGGTATCCGGCGCCGCTGTTGTCGCCGCTGATATGGTATGCCTCTACGGCGACAAGCCGGCCGGCATCTGGAAAGGGATAAGGGTTCAAAATCAAGGCGTGGACGGCGCTGAAGATCGCGGCGTTGACGCCGATTCCGCAGGCCAGAGTGAGCACCACTACGCAGGCGAAGAGCGGATTGCGCCTCAAACCACGCCAGGCCAGGCGCACATCCTGGGCCAGGTGATCGAGCCAGGCCCAACCCCATGCTTCGCGGCTGCGCTCGCGCAGAAGCGCCGCGTTGCCGAACCGTCGGCGCGCCCGGCGCCTGGCGTCGACGGCGGCCGCGCCACGCTCGCCATATTCAGCCGCGCGGCTCTCCAGATGGAAGCGGATCTCTTCTTCCATCTCGCGATTGAAACGGCCTCCACGAAGGAGAAAGATAAACCTGCGCCACAACTCGCCCAGGAATTCCATCGACGCCCTGCCTCCTTTTGGCCGGCCTCATGCGGGCTGCCTCATGCGGGCTGTATGACGCGGACGATCGCCTCCATCACCCGTTGGAAATCCGCAATCTCCTCGGTCAATTGCCGGCGGCCGGCAGCCGTGAGCCGGTAGTACCGCGCGCGGCGGTTGTTCTCGGACAACCCCCATTCCGCCTTAACCCACCCTTTGATGAGCATGCGTTGCAGCGCTGGATAAAGCGAGCCTTCCTCCACCGCGAGCACTGCGCTGGACATGCGCTCGATATACTGCGCGATCCCGTAGCCGTGCATGGGCCCGAGTTCGTCGAGGCTGCGCAGCACGAGCATGTAAAGGGTTCCCGGCGGTATCTCCATCTTTCCCATAGGTAGACTACTGGAAAGGGTGCGCCCGGCTGTGGGTTTTGTCAAGCAGAAGGAGGCGGTGGAGGCCATCAGCTGTGATCGCCGACACATTCCGGCGAGAGATCGGCCAAAGGAAAAGGCCCACCGGAATGGGAGGGCCTTCGTGCGTTGCGGCAGGCGCGGGGTTACGCGACCACTTCGATGCCCATGGAGCGGGCCGTGCCCTTGATGCTCTTGATCGCGGTGTCGATCGAAGCGGCGTTCAGGTCGGGCATCTTCTGCGTGGCGATCTCGCGCACCTGCGCCTCGGTGACCTTGCCGATCTTCTCCTTGTTGGGCGTGCCGGAGCCTTTCTCGACGCGTGCGGCCTTCTTGAGCAGCACCGAAGCGGGCGGCGTTTTGGTGATGAAGGTGAAGCTGCGATCGGTGTAGACGGTGATGACGACCGGGATAATGAGCCCGGCCATCTCCTTGTTCTGCGTGCGCGCGTTGAACTGCTTGCAGAACTCCATGATGTTGACCTGGGCCTGGCCGAGCGCCGGGCCGACGGGTGGCGCGGGCGTGGCCTTTGTGGCCTCGATCTGCAGCTTGACTTGCGTTTGCACTTTTTTGGGAGGCGCCATGATGTTCCTTTGGAGCCAGCTGCCAGCTTCTAGCTGCCAGCCTCTAGCTCGACTATCCCTTCAAATGATTTTGAGCCGCAGCCGAGCACATGGTCCCAACCGGCGCCTGCTAGAAAGAATCGCCGGCTAGAAGCTGGGAGCTAGCAGCTAGAAGCTGCGGTTACTCAATCTTTTCCACCTTGCCGAACTCCAGCTCAACGGGCGTGGAGCGGCCGAAGATGGTGACCATGACCTTGAGCGTTTCGCGATCTTCGTTGATCTCGTCGACCACGCCGTTGAAGTTGGCAAAAGGACCGTCGGTGATGCGCACCTGCTCGTTCTTTTCGAACTTGATCTTGAGCCGCGGCTTGTCCTTGGCCACTTCGGAGCGGAAGAGGATAGAGCTGACCTCTTCTTCGCTCAGCGCGACGGGTTTGTCGCCGGTGCCGAGAAAGCCGGTGACCTTGGGCGTGTCCTTGAGCACGTGCCAAAGGTGGTTGTCCAGATCCATCTCGACCAGGACGTAGCCGGGCAGGAAGACGCGCTCCACGGTGCGCTTTTTGCCGTTGATGATTTCCGTCACCGGCTCGGTGGGGATCATGACGCGGCCGACTTTATCGGTGAGGCCGAAGGCCTGCACGCGGCTTTCGATCGACTCCTTCACCTTGCGCTCGAAGCCCGAATAGGCGTGGAGGATGTACCAGCGGAAGCGCTCGTTGCGCTCCGGCTGCGGTTGTTCAACTTGTTCCAGTTCTTCTGCCATTCCATTCTCGATTCGCGCCGGCGGAGGTTTACTGTGTTCCGCCCAGCCGGGCCAGCAATGCTTGCAGGGCGCGGCCGAAGACCGAGTCCAGCAGGTAAAAGAAGAGACCGAAGAGGAAGACGGTGACGATGACTACGGTGGTGGTGGCCTGCACCTCTTTGCGATTGGGTACCACAACCTTGCGCGTCTCGGAGCGCACGTCGGTCAAAAAATGCGTAAGGTTGGTCCAAACCTCGGTCACTTTGTTCATGGCATCGGCCGCGGCCCCCGGTTCGTGCCGCTTGGGAGCAGGCCGCTCCTCAGTCTTTATCATGGCTGGCTTTGTCGCCATACGTCCAATCCTTTGCGCCCGGCCCTCAGCCCGGCGAACTCGTTCTTCAATCTGGCAGGGGCGGAGGGATTCGAACCCCCAAGTCCGGTTTTGGAGACCGGCAGTTTAACCGTTGAGCTTACGCCCCTGAAAGCAGCTCCTAGCTTCTAGCTATTAGCTTTTAGCTCGCGTGCGGGAGACATCGATTTGGGTTCCCCGGCAAAGTGGCTAGAAGCTAGAGGCTAGAAGCTGGTGGCTGCCGTTACTTCGTTTCCTTGTGCGGCTGGTGCTTGCGGCAGCGCTTGCAATACTTCGAGAACTCGAGACGGCCCGTGGTCGTCTTTTTGTTCTTCGTCGTGGTGTAGTTGCGCTCCTTGCACTCAGTGCACTGCAATGTGACGATTTCCCGCATGTGGTAACCCCAGTTCGTAGTTCATAACTCACAGTTCAGAGTTCTCAGTTCACAGTCGCTTCGCGTCGCGAGCCAGTTTTCTGTGAACTATGAACTGCGAACTGTGAACCTATTTCAATATCTCCGAGATCGTGCCTGCGCCCACCGTGCGGCCGCCTTCGCGGATGGCGAAGCGCAGGCCCTTTTCCAGGGCCACCGGCGTGATCAGCTCCACTTCCAACTGCACGTTGTCGCCGGGCATCACCATCTCCGTCCCGGCGGGCAGCTCGGCCACGCCGGTCACGTCCGTGGTGCGGAAGTAGAACTGCGGCCGGTAGCCCTTGAAGAACGGCGTGTGCCGGCCGCCCTCTTCTTTCGACAGCACGTACACCTCGCTCTTGAACTTGGTGTGCGGCGTGATCGATGCCGGCTTGGCCAGCACCATCCCCCGCTCCACGTCCTCCTTGGGCGTGCCGCGCAGCAAAATGCCGGCGTTGTCCCCGGCCAGGCCCTCGTCGAGCTGCTTTTTGAACATCTCCACGCCCGTGCACACCGTCTTGCGCGTCTCGCGGAAGCCGACGATCTCCACGTCCTCGCCCACCTTCACCTTGCCCCGCTCGATGCGCCCGGTGACCACCGTGCCGCGCCCGGAGATGGAGAAGATGTCCTCGATGGGCATCAGGAAGGGCTGGTCGACGGCGCGCGTGGGCAGCGGCACGTACTTGTCGACCGCCTCCATCAGCTCGTCGATCTTGGCCTCCCACTGCGCCTCGCCGTTCAGCGCGCCCAAGGCCGAGCCGCGGATCACCGGCACGTCGTCGCCCGGAAACTGGTACTTGGATAGCAACTCGCGAACTTCCATTTCGACCAGGTCGATCAGCTCGGCGTCTTCGACCGCGTCGCACTTGTTGAGAAAGACCACGATGCAGGGCACGCCCACCTGCCGGGCCAGCAGCACGTGCTCCTTGGTCTGCGGCATGGG